>DUIO01000007.1 GCA_013330315.1 Methanosarcina sp.
TGGGTCCTCGTAGCCCCAAGGAGACTGATTGCAGGAATCCCACGCAGCAGACATTCAGCCATTACGCTGCCCGAAATTCCGGAAATAGTTCCCATCTGGAAAATTTCGACCTTCTCTCTGAGCTTGTCAAGCATTTCCGGTGTAGTAGCTGCTCCGAAGACCTTTTGACCTCCGTCCATAATTGCAATCCCTGCAATGGAGGCAATTTCTCTGACATTAATGGATTCAGCCCAATCCACGAGAGCATTGCTTACATCGTAGGAAACCGAGTGGCTGATAGGAATATCCGAGATGACTATAATGATATTGTGCTCTACATTTTCGTAAATCCTCACAGGCATATTTATAAGCCCTTCATAAAGCACTGCAATTGAAGGAAAGTACCTGGACTCAATAGAGCCTATATACTCCATATTCATCTCTTCGATCATGTGCTGACTTGCAATATTCCCCACAAGCCCGATTCCGGGAAAACCTTCAATCAAAACAGGGTTTTTTGATTGCACAGGTTTGGTAATAATCTTCACGTCATTGTCATCGTAGTCTGTATTTGACAAAAAAACCACCTCATTGGAATACAACCCCTATGAGTATATCTGATCTAATCCTAAATAAACAAGTTTCTCTCCAGCCCGGACCTGAATTACTTTCCACACAGGCATCAATAAAAAAATTATCGATGATTCCGGGATTTCGGATGCCATAACCCTCTTTTTTATTAAAAGAGAATCCTTTTAATATATATCTTTTCTCATGACAGAGAAAAATAATTCAGATCATAAGTACTTATTTTAATTATCACATCTCCTCTGCTCAGAGTTTACTAAATGAATACCAAATACAAACCGTATTTATGGAAGATAGAAGGCAAAGGAAAAGAATTTCATAGGAAAGATGGAAATAGGAGGAAAATCCGAAAATAAGCCAGAAAATATTAGATATGAGAGCGCTGAACGCAGGCTTAAAAGATAAAAATAAAATAAATACCTGACAAGACTTAACAGAGTTAGATAACAATAGTAAATAATAGGATCTGAGAACAGAAGTAATTGACAGGATTAGATAACAGAAGTGGGTAAAACTATAACCATCAACCCAAAGACTCTTAAAAAAATTTAAAAATAAGAATAGGAGGAAATAATTTATGGAAAAACCGGTTCTTTATCTGGACAGCGTAGGGGAAGAAAATACGGAAGCTGTTATTGAAGCTGCAGCGAAAAGGGCAGCAGAACTTGGGATCTCATACATAGTAGTTGCCAGTACCAGCGGAAAAACTGCCTTAAAAATGGCAGAGAAGGTAAAGGGCAGTGGCATCAGAGTAATAGGAGTAAGCCACCAGTACGGGCAGAAAGAGAAAGGTGAATGGGAAGTGGAAGAAGGATACAAAAAGAAACTCGAAGAGCTTGGAGCAGTAATCACCACCCAGTCGCACATGTTCTCCGGAATAGAGCGCTCGATCACAAAGAAGTTTGGAGGCTATTCAAGAACCGAAATAATTGCAGATGCCCTGCGCTCCCTTTTCGGGAAAGGCTTCAAGGTAGCTGTAGAGGTTGCCATTATGGCAGCAGACTCAGGCCATATCCCGGTCTCAAATGACACCGAAATCATAGCCATAGGGGGCACAAGGTGGGGAGCGGATGTAGCTCTTGTGCTGAGACCGGCTCACAGCAATGACTTCTTCTCCCTCCAGGTTCGGGAAATCATCGCCATGCCGCGGGCAAAAGAAGACTGATTCAGAAAAGTAGATTAGGGGAAGAAAACGGGGAGAGGGGGAGTTATAGTTTCTAGGTAAAATACAGAAAGATACAGAAAAGCGCCAACGATATTTGTAATTTATTTCGCTAGAGCTTAAGCTCGCTTCTTAACCCATGAATAGTCTGCTTGAGCGAAGCGAAACAGACNNACTCCCGAGGCGCAATTCGGGTGCTCCAGCTTGAAGTTAACTTTTATCATCGAAACCCGCTCTTTGCTATCCTTTTAAGGCTCTCTTTTGCATGCCTTTCAATATGATACCGTTCATCCAGATACCTGGACATAATTTTTGTCTCAAACTTTACCCTTAATGGTTCATGGACTTTAAGATGATTCCGCCACGTATAATATTGTATGTCAAAAGAAGAGGAGATTCATTGAGTACCACAAGATCTACATTGTTCGTTTTAAGAAGACTTGTAAGTTCACTTATTAATTCCAGCTGAAGGTCAAAAGCTTCCTTTTGTAAAAGAGTGTCATCAAAAAGCACAGCAATATCCATGTCGCTCAGGCTGTTCTTCTCCTCGGACTGTTGAGCCGAAAAGATAGGCTAATGTAACGTTCTCAATTTTAGAGAAAAAATCCCTTAGCTTCTGTTCAAGCCGTTCAAGATCTGATTGTGGTTTAAAAGGCTGCATACAGCTGATCGTTTATGACCTTATACTTACCTCTGTTTATAATTTATGCAAGCCTCAAATTTTCGGGACTTATTCCTTTAAGGCTGTAACAAATCAGAATGCAGCCTTTGTTTTATAGCTGCTTTTCAAAAGAAAAGTAAAATGAAAGAATTGCTTTCTAATAAACTCATCAACCCCAAGATAAATATATCTGAGTGGCATCTATAACCGCGGCATGTCAGCAATATTTGAAATTCTCGATAAGGACGCAGGCGGCAGGATAGGGAAACTCAGGACTCCGCACGGAGTAGTCGAAACGCCTACAGTTATGCCTGTAATTAATCCGAATATTCAGCTTATTTCCCCGAAAGAAATGAGAAGCTTCGGGGCAGAGATTTTGATCACCAATTCCTACATTATCTACCGAAAAGAAGAGCTGAGAAACGTTGCCCTTGAAAAGGGACTGCATGAGCTCCTTGGCTTTGACGGGCCGATTATGACAGACTCCGGCTCTTTCCAGCTTTCAGTATACGGGTCAGTAGAAGTTACAAATGAGGAGATCCTCGGCTTTCAGGAAAAAATAGGAAGCGACATTATAGTCCCTCTTGATATCCCGACTCCTCCGGACGTCCATTTCAGGAGGGCGGAAGAAGAGCTTGCAATCACAGCGGAGCGCCTTGAAGCTGCCCGCAAATTTATCCGGAGCAAACAGCTTCTTGCAGGCCCGGTCCAGGGTGCTACTTATCCCGAACTCAGGGAAAAAGCTGCATCCCATCTGAAAGACTTGAATTTTGAAGTTTATCCCCTGGGAGCAGTTGTACCTCTGATGGAGTCCTATCGCTACGCAGAGCTTGTAGACGTAATTGCAGCATCCAAAAAAGGGCTATCTCCAACCTCGCCTGTTCACCTTTTCGGTGCAGGGCATCCAATGATGTTTGCTCTTGCAGTTGCCCTTGGCTGCGACCTTTTTGACTCGGCAGCTTATGCACTCTATGCCAAGGACGGGCGTTACATTACTTCAAACGGGACATACCATATAGAAAAACTGAACTATCTTCCTTGCTCCTGCCCTGTATGTTCCAAATATACTGCAGAAGAGTTAAAAAAAGCCAGAAATAAAGAGGAACTACTCGGACGTCATAACCTTTATGCGACCTTTGCAGAAATTCGACTGATCAAGCAGTCCATAAAGGACGGGAAGCTTCTAGAGCTTGTTGAACAGCGCTGCCGTGCCCACCCGAAACTCCTTGACGGGTTAAAAAGGCTCTATACTCACTCTTCATGGCTGGAAAAGTTTGACCCTGCAACTAAAGGTACTTATTTCTACTGCGGGCCCGAATCCGCATCGAGACCTGAAGTTCTGCGCTTCGGAAAACGGCTTGAAAGGTTTAGCATAGAAGGTTCGGCAATTATACGCACAGCTCCGGTTAAAGGGGAAAAAGGCTATGACAGGATCCTGACATTTAAAGCGCCTTTTGGGGCATTTCCTGTCGAAATGGAAGAGGTTTACCCCTTCAATGCTGAGGTTCCGAAGCTTCCGGACTATGAAGCTCTCAGTACCGCCCTGTCAAACACAATTAAATTAATGGATCTGAACCCTGGGGCAGAATTTACCTTTATCTGCGAAAAAGAGTTTGAACATCCCCTAATTGAGGAAATAGGGAAAAAAGTAAAACTTGTATACAGGGAAGCCTGGAAAAAAGAATAAGCAGGCTGAAAGCCTTTAATCTTAACTGAGACAGGAATCTCTTAAGTTTTTGATAATTTGAAAGGCAGCACATCAGTATATTTAAAGTAATCTTCAACAGCTTTTCAAATTGTCAATTTTTAACTTCCCCGCATTGGCAGAATCTTTTACTAAAAAAGAAAAAGGAAACTTTTTTGAAATGCGAAAGTTTATAGGACTATCTACAAACAAGTTCCTAAACTACAAACAGGCTCTTAAACCGAGAATCCTGAAATATGAAATTAAATTTCAGGTACGGAAAACTTCATAGAAATTGAAAATCACAGGTGAAACGATTGTCCCTTACAGCAAGAATCGGGGAGCTCAGCCCCTACCTCCGATTGCTGAGGCCCGAGCTCTACTACATGGACCTTACCCTCCCGGCCTCAAGTGCAATTCTCGCTTCATACCTGGCAACCGGCGGGCTCCCTGAACCTCTGCTCTTCCTGATTGCCGTAATAGGAGGTTTTGCGGCCATAACCAGTTCATATGTTTTTAATGACTGTTGCGATGTCGATATTGATTCGATCAATCTTCCGGGCAGACCTCTCCCTTCCTCAAGGGTCTCGAAAAACTCGGCTCTCTTATATGCAGGTTTGCTTTTGCTAATCGCCGGAGCTGCCGCTTTTTACCTGAACCCCGAATCTCTCCTGGTTCTTTTTATCGCGGCTGCAACCATAACCGTTTATTCGATCTTTGCAAAGCGAAATACCTTCCTCAGCTTTTTGCCTGTGGGCATATCTTACGGGCTCGTGCCAATAGGAGTGTGGCTTGCATTCGACCCTGCAGGAATCTTAAAAGGAAGTGACGGGGTAATTCTCCCTCTGCCGGCAATATGTTTCGGACTCATGATGTGCGTTAGTGACTGGGCTTTTACACTTGGAGGCGTTGCCAGGGACGTTGAAGGGGACAGGCTGAAAGGAGCGCCTACTATGCCTGTAACCTTTGGGATTCCATTTACTGCCAGGTTTGTAACATTCTGGTGGATTGTTGGGATCATCGCTTCTGTTATCATTGGCTGGTCAGCCCGGCTCGGCCCGGTATTTTTTGCAGGTGCTCTTGCCTCGGGGCTCTGGATGCTTACCCAGTGCTTTGACTTTATCAGGCATCCGACTCCTGAGAGAGGCGGCGCACTTTTCCTTAATGGTTCAAACTACAGGGCAATAATGTTCGGATCAATGATTCTGGATGTTGTGCTCTGCATATATCTTGGATCTTATACCTCCATTCTCTGGTGAAAAAGGATAGAAAAAAAATGGACGCGGATATAATTGTAATCGGGGCATCCCCGGCAGGTCTCATGGCTGCCAGAAATGCCTGTGAGAAAGGCGCGGATGTCCTTTTGCTCGAAAAAAAAGAAGAGATAGGAAACCCTCCGCATCCTGCAAACTCTTTTTTTAAGGGGATGCTTGACAGGTGCGGAGAAAGGGCAGACCCTTCTTATGTTGTTCATTACCTTAAAGGAATGAAAATTATCTCTCCTGAAGGGCGCGAAATAATAGTGGAGACCCCCGGTTATTCCATTGACAAAACAAAATTCGACCGGTTTTATGCAGAGAAAGTGATGAAAACCGGTGTTGACCTCAGGACAGGAATAGAAGCAAGGGATATCTGGAAGGAAGGTGGAGAATTTGCCGTTATTACTTCGGCGGGGACGCTCAGATCGAAGACTGTAATCATCTCTGATGGCATTAATTCGAAGATAGCTTCTCTCCTCGGTATGAATACACTGAAGCACCCTGAAGATATCGCCTGGGGAACCGAACTGGAGATCAGGGCGCCCGGGCTGGGCAAGCCTGAAATGTTTGAGTATTATGTGGGAAATCATGCTCCGGGCTGGAAAACAACATACGCGCCGAGAGGAGGAGATAATGCAGCTATTGGAGCTTATGTTCGCAGGTGCGGGAAAGATGCGACTCCTTATCTGAACGCCTGGGTAGAGAAATTCAAACAACTCAAAGGACTCGAAGAAATAGAGGTCGTAAGGAAGCTTTCCGGAGGAGACCCTATAGTAACAATACCCGGAGACTACATAACTGATGGAATAATGGTAGTGGGAGGAGCTGCAGGTCAGTCGGGAATAGGGTATGCAATGAGAGCAGGCCAGATATGCGGAGACGTTGCTGCGGATGCTGTCAAAAAGGGGGATGTCTCAAAAAGTTCTCTTTCTGAATACAGAAAAGTATGGGAGAAGGAATTTAAGGTAGAGCATTATGTAGGCCGTATAGGGCTTGAGACTCTCAGGAAGATGACTGATAGGGAAATCGATGAAATGGCAAAGGTATTTGAAAACGAAGACCTTTCCTTTATCCACGGCAGTGCTTTTGAGCAGGCGATGCAGGTTTTTACATTCATGATGAAGAAGAAACCTTCGGCTATGCTGAAGTACAGGGCATTCCTCAGGAATAAATAAACAGGAACATAAACTAAAAAGAAATAATTACCAGAGAGCTGAATGCAGGGAAAATATGCAGTACGAGTTTTATAAAAACCCTATTTTCAGGGTTTATGCCGAAATTGAAGACGGATGCTTGGCAATGAAGACCGGTGGGGCGGTATCTCCATTGATGAAAAAAATCCTGAAGGCTAATATCTCAATTTTTGATGGAGAGAAGCCTGCAAACATAGAGGCTGACCGCCTTATATATTCTACATGGATGCCACCGATTCCAAGTAACGGTTTTGACCGTCTTGTAAAAAGCCAGCTTTCATCAATGGTCGGAAAGAATATGCCTGACCAGGTAACGATATCAATCACCGAAGACTGCCCGAACAACTGTATCCATTGTGCCCTTCCTGACACGAAGAACAGGGTAAAACTCGAACCGGGCGTGGTGAAAGGTATAATCGACCAGGTACTTGAAATGGGAACGACTTTTATTATATTCGACGGGGGAGAGCCTCTGACCTATCCGGACCTGGAAGCCCTGATAAACTATGTCGATACTGAAAAAGCCATTACAGGCATGTTCACGTCAGGTGTAGGACTGACCAGGGAACGCGCACGGAGCCTCAAGGCTGCAGGACTATATTCCCTTACGGTCAGTTTTGACAGCGCAGATGAAGAAAAGCATGATTACGTAAGGGGCAGAGTAGGAGTATTTAAAAGCGCGGTAGAGGCGGTTAAAAACGGGCTTGCAGCAGGATTGCTTGTAAACATGTATGTGGTGCTCTCAAGAGATAATGTAAATGAGCTTGATGAACTCTATGCCCTTGCAGCAGACCTTGGAGTCCATGAACTGTCTTTCTACGAAATAGTGCCGACAGGCAGATGGATGGACCGTGCCTCCGAGATCATGACTCCAAAAGATATGAGAAAATTTGATAACTTTGTCGCTCAAGCACGCGAAAAAGAAGGCCCGAGGATATTTCCGATCCCGCAGGTCATGAGAACAACAGGTTGCATGGCAGGCAGGAAATGGCTGCATATCACACCTGAAGGAAATATCCTGCCCTGTGCCTGTATCCCTATCCCTTATGGGAATGTCCACAGGGACAGGGTAAAGGATACCTGGAAAAAGATCAGGGATGATCCTGCATATAATGCAAAATGCTGCCTTATGAGAAACCCCGAGTTCAGGGAAAAATACCTGAAGCTCCCGGAGTAAATCCGGGTATGTTAAAGTAAATTGAACGTAAAAATAAACGGAGCTCAGAATTTTAAGCAAATTTCAAATTTTAAAGTACTGGCCGTAAAAATATATCAATTTTTTTTTATATATGAGCTCATCCCAAAACTTGAAACTCATCTCTTGGACCTTGCATTCGGGATAATCAATCAAGCTCATCACCATGAAAATGATTCTGAAAATCTCCAGCAATTAAGAATAAGTGGCTTTTGGGATTAGGCCCTATAAGTGTTCAGACTTGCACGTCAGGTCCTAAGCTCCCGGTAGAATATTTTCCAAGGTAGAATATTTTCCAAGGTAGAATATTTTCCGAGGTAGAATATTTTCCAAGGTAGAATATTTTTTGAGTTTGTCTACATATCCGATCAAAAGTATAGCTCTGCAAAAATCCATTAACAGAACAGACAACAATCCGATTGGATGAAATCTGGTCAAATAATAATTTCAGTTAAAAATTCAATTAGATAGCAGATTCCGGAATCGTCATGGCAACAGAAAAAAACGCTGCTTGATTCTAAAAAAGAATTGCAGGTAAAGTTTGAGATCTTTTCCTGCAATGGGAATTAAAGATTCCAGCAAATCAATTTTATGAGATTGATTAGACTAAACCGGATCTCTGAAGAGTCATCAGGTCTTCAGTGGTAAGCTTTGCTCCGCCCTTGAACTTCTCGAAGATGGATTTGGCATCTTTCTGGAGCTCGGACTTGACAACGCGGGATTTTCCGTCTTTGTCTTTCTTCTTAAGCTTGAAGATTTCTTTGTCAAGATCTCTGATTTCCTTCTGGGCGTTGATGAAAACCTTGTGCTGTTCGTCAGCTGCTTCCTGGGCTTTTACAAATTCCCTGTGTGCAATATCTGACTCTGCTCTGGTTCTGTCAGCTTCTTTGAAGGCTGCGATCATCTTCTCGTGATATTCCTGTGCCTGTCTGGCGTACTCTGCAAGCTGGTCGTGGAATATAGAGGCTTCATCCCTGATCTTCTGGGCTTCGTCCAGAATATTTTTAAGTTCCAGGTTACCCTCAAGCTGTACTTTTTTAACCTGGTATTGTTTCTGAAGCTGCTGGATCTTGCCAACGAGTTCTCTTTCCTTGCTGGTGCTGAGGACTTCGGTCTGCTGAGTGAATTCGAGACGATCGATATCCTTTCTTAAAGCTTTGATTGAGGGCCCGCCAAGGTTGTTCTGTTTCCTGATGGAGTCTGCTTTTGCAAACAGGTCGTTTGCCCTGGCGTTAGTCTCATCGCGCTTGTTCTTATATTCGCTGACCTTCTCGTTGATCTCATCCCTGAGAACTTTTAATTCCTGAGCTTCGTTGATAAGGTCTTTCGTCCTCTTGTTAAGTTCGTTGCGCTTTGCGGCAAGAGCGCTGGCTTCAGCGTTTAAAGTGTTCCTCTTCTCTTTAGATTCTTCAGAAATGTCCTTCAAATCTGATCTTTTTTTCTGCAATTCCTTTAGCATCTCTTATTGTGCCTCCCGATCCAGCAAAAGAGCTGGCATTTTAGTAGTGTTCGATGTCGACATGCTGTGCCTGATTACAACATTGATAAGAAAGAGATTCAAGAACAGGGATTACGGCTCTTAGATCTTTAACTGTTATGACCACGTCCGCATACTCCCTAAGGATGGGCTTTGGATTGAAAGCTATGGCAAAACCTGCTATCTCAAAAATACAAGCATCGTTTGCGCCGTCCCCGACAACCACACATTGCTCGGGCCTGACGTTGTAGAGCCGCGCCAGTTCCTCGAACACTTTTGCTTTGGAGTCGCTTTCTGTGACAGGACCGACAACTTCGCCCGTGAGGCAGCCGTCTTCCACAAGCAGTTCGTTAGAAACGACAAAATCGATACCAAGCATTTCACCTATCCTCTCGGCGGCTATGGTAAATCCACCGGAAATCATCGCAGTCTTATAACCCCGACTTTTAACATAGAGGACAAGTTCAGCTGCTCCCGGCATGAGATTGATCTGATTTACAGCATCAAGGGCAGTTTCCAGAGGGAGCCCCTTCAGAAGTCTGACCCTTTCTGCAAGCGCTTGCTCGAAATCGAGGTCTCCATACATCGCTCTCTTCGTAATCTCCTCTACTTTGCTTACAACACCTGCAGCCCTGGCGAGCTCATCGATGGTCTCAGCGTCTATAAGGGTGCTATCCATATCAAAAACAATGAGTTTGTTTTCAGTAGAATTATGCATAGGACAGTTCACTCAATCAAAACCTGGACCTGAATATATATAGATATAGCGGGACTATTCCCGAAAAAGGGCATGCTGTCCAAAGTACCGTTTTCAGGGGTACCCCCGCAGCCTGATACAATGTATGTGCCCTGACATTAAAAGCCCACCAACGGATAAGTTTTTCAAATTATAATGCGGGTTTCGCGAAAACAAAACCACAAAACAACAGCATTGATGTCAACGTTTTTGAGTGAAATAAATCACATCCCTTTTAAGCTTTTCGGAGAACCCGAAAAACATACCGAATAATAATTATAAATAGGACAGATATATATAAAATAAGGGTAATAGGGAAGGAAGATTGCCAAAAGGATTATAAACCCTTTAGGAATTCCACTATTGAAGAAAAAGGTCAACACAGGATTTTGAGAAAAATGGTCAACATAGGCTTTATAAAAATGGGCAACCTGGGAATGAGCCAGGTTATCAATCTGATCCAGGATGAAATTGCAGCGCGTGAAGGAATTACTGTAAGAGTATTTGGCACAGGCGCCAAAATGGGCCCTGCTGATGCCGCAGACACTGAAAGCTTCAAGCAGTGGAATGCTGACTTCGTAGTAATTATCAGTCCTAACGCAGCAGCTCCAGGCCCTACCGCTGCCCGTGAGATCTGGAAAGATGTCCCTTGCATCGTAGTCTCAGACGGACCTACCAAAAAGGAAGCCCGTGAGGCTTTTGAGCAGGAAGGTTTCGGATACATTATTCTCCCCGTAGACCCCCTTATCGGAGCAAAGAGAGAATTCCTCGACCCTGTAGAGATGGCATCTTTCAACTCCGACGCCATGAAAGTACTTTCCGTCTGCGGTGTTGTAAGACTTATCCAGGAAGAACTCGACAAAGTAACCGACCAGGTAGCATCCGGGAAATCAGGAAAAGATCTGGAACTCCCGCATATCTTCGCAAAACCTGAGAAATGCGTGGAACATGCAGGCTTTGCAAATCCCTATGCAAAGGCAAAAGCTCTTGCTGCCCTTCACATGGCTGAGAAAGTTGCACAGGTTAACTTCCCTGCCTGCTTTATGTTAAAAGAAATCGACCAGGTATGCCTTACAGCCGCAGCTGGTCACGAGATTATGGGAGCTGCAGCTCAGCTTGCAACTCAGGCAAGAGAAATCGAAAAATCCAATGATACAGTTTTCAGGCAGCCCCACGCAAAGAATGGAGCCCTGTTGAAGAAAGTTAAGTTATACGAAAAGCCAGAGTAAAAGCTGGAAGATTATTTTCAGCTTTAAAAAAGCCCTGGATCAAACTAACAGCCGGAGGAATGGAAATATCCCTCTCCAATCATTAAAAAGAGGGGAGGGACAAATCCTCCAGCAAAAATACAAATCAGCCTTTATTTTTTGAAGAATATGTTTTTGTAATCCGCAACTATTTTCGTAGTGTATGCTTTTCTAGCTTTTTTCTAATCTCTTATTTAAGAGGCTTTAGCTCTTATGTGAGAGGCTTAGCCTTACTTTTTCGCGTCTTCAACCTCTTCCAGCACGGAGGTATATTCCTGGAAGACAGATGGAAGATCAATTGTAGCCAGAAGATCCACAATCCCGAGAGCCGCGACAACCTTCCCTTCCTTTGAGCGGATGGGAGCAACTACCACATGCTTTCCACGGTACATGCCCTCTGTGGGAACTTCATGGGCAACCTTATTGGTCTTTAACACCTCTTCAAGTATTGGTCCCGTATAATCCCTGTCAAGGATTTCTCCCTTTTCCAGACGAAGCCCCGTTCTTTTGAGGCTTCTGACAGTGGTAGGGAGACCGGTTAGAGAGTGTACTGCAGTTGCTATTGGCTCAAGGTCTTCAGGCCCTGAATCTTCAGATATAGTTAGGGAAATAATGTTTTCACCCCCA
>DUIO01000006.1 GCA_013330315.1 Methanosarcina sp.
CTAAATTGGGAAGTCTAAATTGGGAAGTCTAAATTGGAAGAATATGGTTTCCTCTGAAGATTTCCTTCCCCATTACCTTCAGAAACCCTGATTAATATTGGGCAGGCATGATATAAACCCTGAGATATTCAGAAAATAGGGTTAAAAATGTTAGAAAAATATTTGAAGGATGTCTGGAAAATATTTGAAAAAAACCTCGAAAATTTTTGAGTGAGAGTTTGATCTGGAAAAAATGTTTTAAAAGGTATGAAATAATCTGAAATAGTCTGAAACAGTCTGAAATAATCTAGAACAGTCGGAAATAGTCTAAAATATTCTGAGATGGTTTAAGATCTTTGAAATGGTTTGAGATAGTTTAGAAAGGTGAAAAGGGCTTGAAAAAAACTATTATGTCTTGAAGGTCAGAAGCTAGCCACAGCAGACATAATTGCTTTATGGAGTTCTTTTGGATTTTTAGAGCTGATTATCACCCTTTTCCCGCTGATGAGTTTAAGGATTACAACGAAATTTGCGCTTTTGGAATTGGTCTTATCCGTACAATCCTTTCCGGTAAAAGGCTCATATGCCTGGATTTTACACTCTTCAACGATATAAATAGGTATTTTCTTAAAGTTGGTATTCAAAGGTATTAGACGTGTATAGATTCCGTCCTTTCTAACTTCGGTTATATGTTTTGTGCAGTAAAACAGAAGTGGAAAGAATACCCCGAAAACAAACCAGAGAGCTAATAAATAAAGGTCAGGAACATTCTGGATCCCGGCGGGTTTTCCGAAAAACAGGCTATATGCCTCTATGTACCAGAGCAAAAGGGCAGGATAAAGGACAGAAACCAGAAAAATATTATTGCGAAGGTCCTGCACTTCTCGAAAGATTAAAACTGACTCCGGCTTCTCCATTATAACCCCTCCCATATAAGACGGCTAGTCGCGTGTCGCAACTAACACATTCCTTCAGACATTTAAGGCAAATGCCCTTATCACTACCCAAAGGCGCGCTGTAATTCCCTCAATAAACTCACAGTACCCACAGTAAATACATATTGTACCTTATTTAAAGGCGTTACTTTTAAATAAACTGATTAAATAAGTAATCACCTGCTCCTGAAAATGTTTTTTGCTGAAAATACCGATTTACTGAGATCCTTCTATTTTTCTCTATTCAAACTGAATAGATAAATCTTCCGAAAAAAAATGGAAATTCTATATTATATTTAATTTAAAAATCCAAATTATGATTTAAAAATTAACTCCAGTAATAAAAATCAGAGAAAAACTTAAAAAAAAACATTAAACTAAGAAACATTATAGAAAAACTAATAAACAATAAAATTCCATAAGTTTGGTTATATGGTTGCAAACATTGATAATATATTGGAATTAAATGAATAGTATAAGGTAACTTTAGATTATNNTTATTGATAAAAATATCTCAGTCCTGCATTTTTATTGCTCTATTAACAGCCTCAGAGAGTTTTTCCGGGGTCTGAGAACCAATCGTTAATTTATCTATTTTGCTTCCTTCCTTAAATTCAAAGAATACTCCTTTATTTCCTTTTGCATTATATGCTGTCCCTTTCATTCCGTAGCGAATGCCCCAGCCGCCGTAGTCCCTTACCGGATTATAAGTTACCACTTCATAACTTCGTATGGTTTTGAGAGGAAATGACTTAAAAGAAAAATTTATAGGATAAAAACGAACATAAATGCCGTCTTTTCTGACTTCGGTAATCATTTTGAGGGAATGAAAAAAAAGAGGGAATAGAACCCCGAAAACCAGCAGTAAAGAAAGCATCATCCAGTCTGGAGCAGGATTGTTCCCGAAGGGCTTTCGGAGAAAGAGCTGCTGGAAAGCACCATACCATGAAATAATCACTGGAATTCCTATAATGAGCCTGACCCATAGCTGGTCCATCCTCTGGACTTCTCTAAAGAGAACCGGATTACATATTCTGTTCATCCCTTCGGTTAAGCAATGCATTTAACGGGCTCCAAATACTGATTAAAGTTTTAGGGGTTGGAATATTTTACAATGTTGAGTTTTACAATGTTGAGTGAAAGATGTAGGGTTGGAAGAATATTAAATGGAATGAAAGAAATTTTATTAGCCGGATGAAATTTATAAGGGCTATTCTAAAACCTGTGTTTTAAAAACTGCATTTTGAAACCTGCATTCCGGGACCCAGACCCCGAAACTTGCAATAAGAAGTATATAATGCAATAAGAATAAACCGGCACAGGAATTTATTATAGCTAAAAAGCAGAAGTAATTTAAAAATTATTCTAAAAAAGTAGAGAGAAAGGGTCTCTCAATATCCCAGTCTCTCCATCTCTTTCAGTACCGCTGCACTGAAATCCGTAAAATTTTGAATACCACCGGTCCAGGCAGCAATCATCATAGCGTCTGTGATTTCGGCCCTTGTAGCTCCGAATTTATGAAGCCTTTCCAGAATTTTAACCGCGCTCTGTATATTATTGTTGGAGCAGGCAATAGCAAAAACCATCAGGTGCTTCTGTTTCATGGAAAGCCCGCCTTCCCTTTCAGCCCATATGGACTTATAAAAACTGGCAAGCCCTTCACCAAAATCTTCATTTATCCGTTCGGCGTACGCAATAGACCTGGGCAAAAAGCCCTTTACTTCTTTGATTTCTTGGATATTCTTCCCCATAATTATCGATATGTCATAGGTAAGGATCGGATATAACAGTATCTCTTAACAATATCTCTTAACAGTATCTCTTAACAATATCCATGATCAACTATGAGTTCAATTTATTCTATTCAAAACGAAATTCGGGCAGTAAACGTTTAGAGCCATTATCTCCATATTCCAGGCAGGCAAAATATTGAGGAAAAATAATGTTATACCGTAAATTGGGAAAAACAGGTGAGAAGGTTTCCATTCTTGGCTATGGGTGCATGAGGCTTCCCGTTCTCGACGGAGCGCCTGAAAAAATAGACGAAGAAGAGGCTATTGAACTCCTCCGCTACGCTATTGACCACGGGATAAACTATGTTGACGCTGCCTATTCCTATCACGGCGGGATGGGGGAAGTTTTTCTGGGAAAAGCCCTTGCTGACGGCTACAGGGAAAAAGTCCATCTGGCAACCAAGCTGTCCTGCAAGCGTGTGAACTGCAAGGAAGACCTGGACCGCTTTTTAAACGAGCAGCTTGAAAAGCTAAGGACAGACTGCATTGACTTTTATCTCCTGCATGCCGTAAAGAAAAGTTACTGGGAGAAGATGAAAAAATTCGGAATTATAGAATTCCTGAACAGGGCTCGGGAAGCCGGAAAAATCAGGTATACAGGTTTTTCCTTTCACGATGAGCTTGAAGTTTTTAAGGAGGTAGTGGACGCCTACCCCTGGGATCTCTGCCAGATCCAGTTCAATTACCTTGACGAGGACTTCCAGGCAGGTGTCAAGGGACTGAAATATGCTGCTGAAAAGGGGCTTGCTGTCGTTATCATGGAACCCTTGCGCGGCGGAAACCTTGCATCAAAAGTCTCGGAAGAAGCCAGGAAGGTCTGGGACAGAGCTGAAACTAAAAGAAGTCCGGCTGAATGGGCTTTCCGCTATCTCTGGAATTATCCCGAAATCAGTGTAGTCCTGAGCGGGATGTCAGAAATGGAGCATCTGAAAGAAAATCTGAGAATTGCAGAAGATGCTTATCCTAATTCTCTTTTAGCTGAAGAGAGAAGCCTGATCAGGGAAGTAGGTGGCATTTATAAGTCCAGAATTAAGGTTAACTGTACAAACTGCAAGTACTGTATGCCATGCCCTATGGGCGTAAATATCCCGAGAAATCTCAGCTATCTGAATGATGTTTTTATGCTTAACGACGTGGAAAATGCAAAGTTTCAGTATGGAGTTCTTTTATTACCCGAAGAGAAAGCTGGAAACTGTGCTGAATGCAGTGAATGTGAGGAGGTCTGCCCGCAGAATATAAAGATAAGGGAAATGTTAAAGGAAGTAAGAGGACTTATGGAGAATTGAAGCAAAACTGACGTTTTTCTGATTGTTAGCCAGGAATAAAAGTGAGCCTTTTCTTCAGGATAAGAGTGCATTATTGATCAGAATTGATTGCATGTTTTTCCTTCATGCTGAGCTTCCAACCTTTCCGGTTTTTCAGCTTTCCGGTTCCTCAGGAAATTCCAATTTTACCTTCAAGACTCAGCACATTAAGCCCACAGGATGTCTCTTTCAGGGAATGCAGGAAATCAGCTCTAATTTTTGCAATCACTTCCTCGGGTCGGGTGCAGCAAAACATGATCGGGTCACCTTCAAGGAGTTGGACATAACCTTTCTTCTCCATACTCCTAAGGATGCCGTAAATTTTAGCTCTTGGAACCCCCGAAGCTCTGGAAATTTCGCTAGCTTTTGCCTGATCCAGGCAGACCAGGACTGCATAAATTTTTGCTTCATTTTCGGTAAAACCAAGTCTCTGGAGATTTTTTACTATCTTCGAGCTCATATCCATTCTCTTAATCGACAAAGTGGTTTTTCTTCTTTTATCCTTCTCAAACTGCTGCTGAGGGAACCGTTATTGTTGAAGCCCTTCTTTTTTCCCGGTGGGTGTCCATAATTACGATGAGGGGTGGAAAGACAACGAAGGTGGCGAAGATTGCCAGACAGACGTCAATGACTGTCACAAGCCCAAAATTGCTCAGAATGGGGAACGGAGAGAGTATAAGAGCCGAAAACCCGAAAACCGTTGTAGCTCCCGAAGCTATAAGGGCTGAGCCTGTGGTAGTTACTGCCTGGTTGATCGCTTCTACAGACGTCAGACCGTTATCTTTTTCTTCAAAGTAACGTTCCATCATCAGGATAGAGTATTCGGATCCGACACCAAGAATCAGAGACCCGAGAACCGCAGTCATGGGTGTATAGGGAATATCCAGCCCTGTCATCACAAGACCCGACCAGCCCACTACAATAAACATGGGGATTATTGGGGAGAGAGCTTTTACCGAGTTTCTGTAAACTACGATTAGACCTATCAGCACAAGCCCTACGCCAAGCATGGTCATAACGACTCTTCCGCTCGTAAGGGCACTGATTATGTCAATCATTGCTACGCTCTGACCGGTAATAATGACAGCAACATCAGGAGGAGGCTGCATCCACTGTACATCTTCCTGTAAAATATCCCGCAGTTCTTTAATGCCTGTTATTTCGATATTCTCCATGGCCTGCCCTATATCAAGGTCAATTGTAAGTAGCTGGTTACCCAGCATATATTCTTTCTTCTGGCTTTGCGGGATTTTTGCGTATATTGCCTGTATTTCTTCGGAGGTTTCAGGGATTGTTCCGCCATTTTGCTCCTCTACAAGATCCACGACACTTGTGGCTCCGTATATGTGGCCTCTGTTTGTAACTTCATGCCGGCTGAACTCTTCCATCCACTTCAGAACTTCAGGGTCGCTGTTATCCTTAACTCTAAGTATAATATTGAGATGGTCTCCAGTTCCTGAAAGCAGGTCCTGCATTTGTTTGTAATTCACAAGAGAAGGCATGTCCTGTGGAACGAAGGAGTTTGTGTCGGTCTGGATAGGGACCGACTGATCTGCATAAAGCCCCGCAAAACACGTAAGCAAAGAAATAACCAGAATAACCCTTGAATGTTCTATAGTAAAGTCGGCGACTTTTATCAGGGCTTTTTCAAGGGCTTTAGCTTTCTGAACCTTTGACGATGAAACATTTGAAGGAAGGGGTTCGGTTTTGATTTCTTCTTTCTTTTTAAACAACTTAAAAGGATTCTTCCTGAAAATCCAGTCGAAACTGTACAGAGTTACCAGTCCGAAAAAGAGTGCGGAGAGGTAACACATAACGATGCCTATCAGAAGCAGTTTTCCAAAATCCTGAATCATAGGTACGGTGGAGGTAAAAAGAGGGATAAAACCAAGAGCTGTCATTGTCAGGGCGATCAGGACGGCAGGACCTGTGTGTTTTACCGTGAGGATAAGGGCTCCTTCCGAACTGTTTCCGGCATGTATTTCTTCTTCCATCCTGTTATGGAACTGAATAGCATAGTCTATCCCAAGGCCGATCAGCACGGGAAAAGCTGCCATGGATACCATTGTCATGGGTATCTGCAAAGAACCCATTGCACCGAAGGTGAATATAATGCCAAGCAGCACGATAGGAAGAGGAAGCAATCTCCATCTGACGTGCCTGAATACCAGATAAAGTACTATCACCATGAGTATGACCGATATGCCAAGCAAAGGCCCCATGCTTGAGTTCATCTCATAGTTGAGCGCGATGTTAAAAGCGGGATCTCCGGTCACTATTATACCATAATCCGGGGGAAACTCAGCGAAAA
>DUIO01000286.1 GCA_013330315.1 Methanosarcina sp.
CCAGGACTGTATGTCCAGTGGGATAAAAATACTGAAGAAGACCTTTACGATGGAGAAGGTTCCTTCATTGAAGAAGAAGCTTACTACGGACTGCCATATCTGGTTTTCATCAGCGACTGCAAGCCGTTGTGCATCGAGGATATGAAACTGGCATTACCCGTGAGTTTCATCTATGAAACAGAGGACGGGAAATCTCTGTTCATGAACATTGGAGAGTATGATGGAAAGCCTCTGGTCTACGGTAAAGACTACTGGGTTGCTGTTATCGCTCTTGATAGAGCCGGCAACTATGACGAAAGCTTCTCCATGTGCGGGCCTGTCAGGACATATGAAGATATGAGCATCTCGCTTGATGCAGGCTGGAACCTGAAATCCGTACCCAAGAGACTGCTCACATCTAACGCGGACGCATGTTCTGTCTTTGGAGAGAGCAGCACAGTAATTTACTGGAACGGCACCTGCTGGGAATTCCCGACAAATATCGAGCCGTGTAAAGGTTACTGGGTTTACACTCCAGAAGCCAGTATGAGCAATGTAAAGTTCAAACCAATGTCAACTGACAGTACAACTCCGGATGTACCTGCTTCTCTTAACCTTGCTCCGGGGTGGCAGATGGTAGGGCACACCTCTACAATGCCTGTACAGTGGTATCAGAGTATGGGTTCATTGCAGGGCCTTATGGGTGTAGAGTACAAGTTCTCCAACATCATTACGTATTCGCACAATGAAGGATGGGGAGGCACAATCTCTCTCGGATTCATAGATCTGCTTTCTGAAGGAGAGCCAGACGAAACTCCATACCCGGTTGGCGTGCTTAAGTCAGAAGGATTTATGGTTCCAGGACAGGGATACTGGATCTTTATGAAGGAAAAAGGCACCTACGCTTCAGTCGAAAGTGTGGACTTCTATCCTGAAGGAGAAATTCCATATCCGGCAGCTATCGAGTAAATGGTACCCATGCTTCCATTGAAAGCGCATACAACTATCGGATTTTCTGATATGTTCGTAAAGGGTAAAATTTTGAAAGCAAGTAACTTTTCAGCCGGTTCAGGGCTGAAAGGTTCTTTTTCTTTTTTCTTGCTTGCGTAGAAATTGGAGGTAAATCATGAATAAAACATTAAAAAATAGTTTTTTAGGGACAGTTATACTGATATCATTTTTCTTAATGGCTGCCCATCCAGGTATGGCTGAGGATGTCCCTCTAATTCCGATGACAGTGCAGGGAGTTGCTCTTATTGACGGGTCTCCGGCTCCCGTAGATACTGTCATCGCAGCTTACTTTGATGGGGAATATGTAGAACAATTTCTCGTAAATACCCCCTCAGGAGATTTCGTTTTCTATATTTCCGGAAAAGCTGGCGATGAAGGAAAACCTGTTACTTTTACAATTAATGGAAAGGATACGGGTGAAAGTTTTGATTGGGGGCCAGGAAAAATGGTCTCATCTGTCGAGCTTTCAGTTGGAAATGCAGCTGATTCCGGAAGTTCTAAAAAGAGTTCAACTTCAAATTCGGGTTCTGGATCATTGACAGGGTCCGGTGAACCAGAAGATAATATAGAGATCATTGAAAGTGCGGTTACTCAGCCTGAAGTAGTAGTTCAGGAGGAAACTGTTGAGGAAAATACAGATGACGAAGTAGGGGAAGAGAAGAGTCCAGAGCCTTCAGGAGATTCTTCAAAAACAAGCAGTGCCCCGGGTTTCCAGATTATTTATGCGGTTGCAGGCGTCATTCTGCTCACTTTCGGACCAAAACTCGTGAGGGAATCGAGAAGGAAGCCCTGAAGGATTCTCTATAAAGGGTTTTACAAATTAAAACATTCAAGGTGATATGGTGACCATCAAGGACAGACACTTAAGAATTTTAACATGCCTGGTTATTCTGGTACTGGGCATATCCCTTGTTCCGGTTTCATCTGCCAGCGACACTGACACTATTCCTTCACTTCCCAATATATTTCAAGGAAAGCTGATAACAGAAGGCACAGATGTACCTGCAGGGACTATGATTTCGGCCTATATGGATTCCAACCTGGTTGGAAGTAATTCAATTACCGAGGCAGGAAAATATAAAATTGGGGTCTCGGGTACAGAAGAAGATAATGGAAAAAAGATAGTCTTCAAGCTGGGTCTCGTGGAGTCAGAGCCTGTTTCTGTGACATATCAGCATGGTGCTGCACCTGTAGAACTGGACCTTTCTTTCAAGGGGGATTTTGTACTTCCGGTTATAGAAAGCTGCTCTGCATCCCCTATGTATATTCTGAATGACGGGAAGGATTATTCAACTGTAAGTGCAAAAATCTCGGATGAGTCATCCGGAGTCATGTCAGTGAACCTCGATCTTACCCCCATAGGCGGAGGAATAGCTTCAATGACGCCTGGAAACGGAGGCATTTATACCTGCAATGTAAACAGTAACCTGGCAGGAGAGTTTAAGCTTACCCTTACAGCTACGGATTACTTCGGAAACAAAGCTACAGACAACAGTAACATCTCAATCACTGCAGTAAAAGAGAGCGAACTCACTGCAAGGTATGCAGGAGCTGATGGTAAGTTCTCTGCAGAAGAAATCAAAAATATTGTAAATGACAACCGGATATCCAGCGGGATAAAATACGCAATTCTGGCTATCTACTTTGCCGACGGGTGGGATAGAATATGAAACAGCCTGAATTAAAAATTGCTTTTGCACTATTCCTGACCCTGATTTTATGTATTGCACCGGTTTCTGCAGGCAGTGCGGAAAGAGTTCTGCCTTCTTCTGTCAGTACCGGAGATGTATTCAAAGTAACTATCAACGTAGCCGATTACGGTGCAGCCGGACAGGTCCTTGAAAAGCTTCCGGCAGGTTTCACATATGTCAACTCAACCCTGCCGGAAAGAGCTGTAATTGTAAACGATAGCAAGGTCTCTTTCTTCCTGATGAATGAAAAGAGCTTCAGCTACACAGTTAAGGCTCCTGCATCATCCGGTACTTACCAGTTTGCTGGCATTTTGAGGGATATTAACAAGACTGAATTTTCCATCCTTCCGTCCGGCTCCTCCATTAGAGTAGGGTCAACCTCTGAAGGCTCAGGCGGGAGCTCGCATAAAAGCTCAGGCAGCAGTTCAAGCGGAGGCGGAGCAGGAGGCTCTCCAGAGCCCCAGAGCAATGTAGAAGCTAAAGAGCTTTCACAGGCTTATGTTGGCAACGGGACACATGTAAGGTTCGAGTTTCCAAAAGGTGTAACCTGCATAAGGTATGTGGAGTTTGATGCCAAAAAGACTCTCGGGAAAGTCACTACTATTGTCGAGATGCTCAAAGGTCAGTCAAAGCTGGTTCCAAGCCTGCCTGAAGGTGAGGTTTATAAGAACGTAAATATCTGGGTAGGTTCGGGAGGAATTGCAAACTCTGACAACATAGCAAATGTGGTCGTTGGCTTTAGAGTTGAAAAAGCCTGGCTTGAGGAAAATGAGGTCGATGTGAACGACAAAGATTCGCTGAGCCTCTGGTATTATGACAAGACGTGGAAGAAACTCGATACCAAAAAACTGGATGAGAGTAACAGCACCTACGTCTACTATGAAGCCAAAACTCCGGGTTTCGGGCATTTTTCAATTATCGCAGTCGGACCTTCAGGTTCGATAGAAATAGAGCCTTCTTCAAATGAAACTCCAGAAAAGGACATAGCATCCGAACCCAGACCTTCAGGTGGAGGCTGGCGGTCCGCTCCCGGATTTGAATCTACATTCTTTGTAGGAACAATTGGAGCCGCATACCTCGTCCTGAGAAAGAAGTTTTAATCCGGAATAAATTCAGGTTTGAAGCAGCATCTAATGCTGCTTTATTTCTTTTTTTCTTTCTTCTTTCTTCTTTTTTGTAATCTTCCAGCAAATCCAGTTTCTGCAGCTCCTGCCTGTATTGCTTTTCCATTAATTTTTGACCCGCATAACTATACTCACTATAAAAAGAATTCCATATCCTGTTCGACAGAAAAGGCGGCCTTATAGACAAAACGAAGAAAAGAAGAAAAAGATCTGATGGTAAGAGTGATGAAAAAATACAATTATTCCGCAGCCTGCAACCTTAATTCCGTAAAAAAGTTATACACCAGCCGGGATTCGAACCCGGGTTCGAGCGTTGGCAACGCCCGGTGATGACCGCTACACTACTGATGTTCGAAGCTGGCAGGGCGCCCTGCCGCTCTTCTGATTATGGATTTTCTTATTAATTAAGTTGACCCCTGAAGATATTTTTGTATTGAGGTCGAAAAAAGTACACCTCAGTCTCTAGCAATAGGTTTTTAGCTGGAACTTCTTTTCTATTTTTACTATTTTTCTTATTTTCTTATTTTCTTTTTTTCTTTTTTTGTCCTTTTGTTCTTTTAAGAGATATTATAAGACAGTTTTATCTTATTTTATGTACAGCCTTTATGTACAGTTTTTAGGTACAGTTCTTAGAACATTGTGTTTTATATCATCAAGCCAGTATAAACGGCATCTTTTGTAGCTAGCAGTTAAGTTTTATACAGTCAGGTATTATACAGTCAGGTATTGTACAGCCAAGTTTATGTAGTCAAGTTTAAGCAGCTAAATCTTATAATGATCCCTGTAATATATTGAACTCTGTACATGTCTTCTCACTTCGATATTGAATTTTATGAGTGATGGGTTTTGAGCGAAATTGAAAAACTGATAAACCTGGCAAAAAATGCAGCCGATAAGATCCGAAAATATAACTTTGTGCGCTTAGTCTCTCATAATGACGCTGACGGGCTGACTTCAGCCGGAATAATGGCCCAGGCGCTTTTGAGGGCAGGCATACGCTTCCAGCTCTCAATAGCAGCAAAGCTTGATGAGGCTGTAATTGAAGATGTGAACAGGAGTGCCTCTCAGGGGGAACTTGTCATTTTTTGTGATATGGGAAGCGGGCAGCCGGAACTTATAGGAAAGGTGGCTGCTGATGTCGTGGTGCTTGATCACCACCAGCCGGTAGGGCAGTCTCCTGCAAAAGCCGTCGTAAATGCCCATATGGTAGGGATTGACGGAGCAACGGATATCTCGGCTTCAGGCACCTGTTATCTTGTAGCCAGGGAACTGGGGCCCGGAAATGTCGACCTTGCAGGACTGGCAATTGCAGGAGCAGTCGGGGACAGGCAGCTTTTCCAGACTGCGAATGCCTTTATTCTTGAAGAAGCTTTAAAAGCAGGGGTAGTGTCCGTCAGAAAAGGGTTAAAAGTGGGGGATGGGAACCTTGTAGACGTACTTGCGTACAGTACCGAGCCTTTCCTGGATTTTACCGGTAACCCTGAAAAAACAGCAGGATTCTTAAATCAGCTGGGGCTTTCAGGAAATATTGAAAACCTTTCTGAAGAGGAAACCTCAAAACTTGCCAGTGCCATTGCCCTGAAGCTTATCAGAAAGGCAAGCCCGGAAGCGATTGAAGCCGTTATAGGAGACATTTTCCTGCTGAACCTGGAACTGGTACATAATGTATATGATTTCATTTCAATTCTAAATACCTGCGGGAAACAGAAGGTTTACGGGCTTGCACTGGCTCTCTGCCTCAAAGACTCAGCCATTATCAATGAAGCTCTTTCCCTTACGAAAGAGCACGAAAAAAATCTTGCACTGGATATCCGTGAGAGTGTGGAAAAAATCCGGCAGGGGGAAAACATCTGGTATATCAATACTATTGAAGCCATATCTACAGGCAGCCTTGCAACAACCGTTGTCAGATACCTTCATCCGGAACTCCCTTTCATGTGTGTAAATGAGTCCGAAGGGGTTTTGAAAGTTTCTGCCAGGGGTACCCGTGAACTCGTTGCAAGAGGGCTCGACCTTGCTTTTACTCTTAGGGAAGCTGCTAGCGCGGTAGGTGGAAACGGGGGCGGCCATAGTGTTGCATCCGGGGCTTCAATTCCTATGGGAAGCACTGAAGAATTCCTGAGCATAGCAGACCGGATAATAGGGGAGCAGCTCGGGATAAATGCAGGTGGAAAATCAAAATAAAAGAAATGCAAGGCAATAATAAAACGGTAAGCGGTGCAAAGACCGGAAGTAAAAAGATAAAAAGTAGAAACCACAAGACCAGCATAACTTATGAACCCACATAAAATTACGGAGAGTAAAAAACATAGAGGCATATCCATGAAGATCACAGGCACAATTGAGTTCCCTGACCCTGAATCAAGAAAATCTGCAGCCAGAATCCTCAAAGCCCTTGCCCCGGACAACCTGAGGAGCATGGAAAGCGAGATAAGCGATGAAAGGGTTGCTGTTCGGTTCCATTCCGAAAAAATTGGTTCTCTTCTTGCAACCATTGATGATTTTCTCATGAACGTAAAGATAGGGGAAGGAGTGGAACAGACTCTGGAAAAAGAAAAATAAGAGTTGGAAAATAAGAATAAGTAACGTTCTTTACTCAGCTCTTATTCAACTCTTATTCAACCTTTATTCAACTCTTATTCAACCTTTATTCAACTCTTATTCAATCCTTCTCTCTATCCATATCACCGGCCTGAAGGACTCTCTCGCCAGAGCCTTATAAGTTCCTCGAGCCTTTCATCTGTAAGTTCTACTCCTGTCTCGGGTACTGGCAGACCGTTTTTATAGACATGTATTGCTTCCTGGAGTTCTTCTGTGCTTATATTTTCCCCGCTCCGGGAAGTCAAATCGTCCCAGGGATTCCAGTCCAGAATTATCAGGTTCCATGTACGCGTAACCTTTTCATTTCCTGCCGTGGCAAATACGGTAACGTTATACGTTCCCGGAGAGAGGGTAGTGTTTGAATAAGAAGTGTTTTTAACTCCATATTCGGTAATTTTTTTCGTTCCATTAAGGTACCAGTTTACAGTTGCGTTATGATTCGTGCTAATATTGAACTCCTGCCTATCTCCTTCATACATGGTAACATTTCCTGCTGGATTTACAGAGAGGAATGAGAGAGGAGTTATAGTTATATAACCGGTTTTTGATTCAGAATCGGATCCGATCCGGTTACTGACATTTAACGAGATGTTATAGCTGCCGTAGGAAGTGTAGGTATATACAGGGTTCCTGGCTATCGAGTCTATAATGCCATCCCCATTGAAGTCCCATTCCCAGGAGAAGGCACCTGTTGAGAAGTCTGTGAACTGGACTGTAAGAGGGGAAACCCAGCTGGTGGCATTTGCAGAGAAGTCAGCTTGAGGAGCTTCGTTAACAGTTGTAAAAGCTTTTATGCAGAGACTTGTTCCTGAATATCCTGACATCGTAAGGTCTTGCCAGCTGGTTCCATCCTTACTTGTATAACTCTCTCCGGAATTGGCCTGTGCCTTACTGCTGTAATTGGCACGCTGTTGTTCAATTGCAAGGAGATAAGGATAGGAAGGATTGCTAAACTTTATAACCACCGAAAATTTCTCCCCGGAAGTCAGGTTTATCGAAGAGTTCAGCACATGAGTGTAGTATCCTGGAAGTGAGCAGGTACCGCTTTCTTTCGCAACGAAATTTTTTGCAGAATTTAAAGGCCCGTTTGTCGGGTTTTTATAAATATATATTTCATAAGCAGTATTGGAATTTGTAGCATAGAATCCTATAGCTTCAAGTTTTTCGTTCCTTTTTGAAGAAAATACATTGCTGCCCCAGACAGAAAATTGATCAGGATAACCTATAGAGTTTATCCATCCAAGGGGATCATACTGATAAATATAATCAAAATCATCCTTATCTGAGGATGTAAATACGGCGTTTTCACCATATCCGATCTTGGTATCGTAATAGGAAATATAGAAGTAGCCCTCTTCTCCCCATTTTTCTCCCCAGCTGTTTTTTACAATAAAAGCTCCGTTTCCGGCCGGGACCTGATTGAACCTGTTCCTGTCAAAAGAGTCATTCCAGCCTACGATAGTTATTGCATGGTTGGCAGAGCTTGAGCCCGTATATATGTAGCTATAATTCTTATCCTGGTAATCGACCTGATTCCAGCACATTGTAGAGAATACGGCTCCATAGTCTATAAGTGCCCTTTTAATTAACTCATTGTCCAGAGAGTTGTTTCTCACGGGCAGTACCACTACTTTCTGGACATGCTTTTGTACCGGGAGGTCTGCAGGCGAATAGATAGACGTTTCATTAAAAGGATCTGCAGATTCGTTTACGGGTCCCGACCAGCGAGTGAGATATGCCATAGCTATGAATGAATTACCTCCGTTGTCTGCAATGAGGTCAAACCCGTCGGAATAATATTTTGTAACAAGATTTTTCATATTATTTTCGGAAAAGTCCCGGCTTTCCCCTTCCGTTCTCAGGATATAAGATTCAAGGGAAGCCAGGCTCGAAAAAGCCCAGCAACTCCCTGATTGTCCCTGGCTCTTTATCGGTGTAACCCATCCTTCCGTGCGCAGGTCATAAGCTTCAGGGAGTTCAGCACCCGATGCCCTGAGCAAAAAATTTCCTGCAGGCCTTGAGAGCCCTTCCAGATTTACCGGAGAAGGCGTATAGCCGGTACCTGAGACACCTCCATAATCAGAAGAGGACGGGCTGGCAGAATCTGATTGTTCCGGTTCCAGAAATTCGGGGTTCAGAGGAGCAGTTTCAATCACAGATTCTGAAAAAGACATATTATCCATGGACAGTTCAAGGTCCTCAACACTTCCGGCGGCAGGGTTCAGGCTGCCGGACAAGCACGAAAGTAAAAATATAATTGAAAGCAGAAGGGATTTTATTTTCTTCAAAAATTCTCAGCCTCGGATGGGATTAATTTTTGGTTAGCTGAAAGATGGTACTGAGCAACTGTTGTGGAAAACATAATTCTGAGCTTTTGATTTCGGACTGAAGACCTGCAGCAGGCGTGCTTCAACCTCAATAATATGAAAAATATTATTAAGTAGATCATTCCGGAACAAAAATTCATAGAATTAGTTTATGAAATTTATGTATAAGTTTTTTTCTCACTGAACATATTTCTTTAAACCATTAATATTCAAGTATTTAATCTCCTGGGGACCAAATCAAATTTTCAGAAAATAAATTATAACAAAAATATTTACCGATTAGTAAAAATAAAAGTCTGCAGGCAAAATATAACGTAGTAAAAAAGCATTCTAAAAATGTCAGGAAATAGATCAAAAATTTGCTAAAAAACATATAAAAAATAGACCAGAACGGATCAAAAAGCAGAAATAGATTTTAAGAATTTTTGTAACTTTCCGGAATACTTACTCAAATATATTTTACTATGTTTAGAGAACAATACTGGATAACTTATTTTTTAAACTCGCAAAATACGGCACATTAATATTTAGAAATATAATTACATAGATGAGTATTTTTCAAACAGTATCTCTCAGTTATTTTGCTGCGTTTTTACTTCATCTGATATATGGCTCTGACCTGAGAAGTAGCTTCCCAATAGAAAGAGACATTAAGCTTGTCAGTCCATATCTTTACATCAGTCCATATCCTTACAGGCACATTTACAGGGGGGTAATAGCCTGCTTTCGGAAACACTTACAGACCTTGAAAAAACCAGCCAGAAAGACCTTGATAAAGAAATCCTCAGAGCCGCGATGATTGCAGAACTGGATGCTGTTAACCTCTACGAACAGATGGCAAATCTTGCAAAAAGCGAAGAAATCCGTAAGATTCTGCTTGATATAGCAAGGCAGGAAAAGGTGCACGTTGCTATGTTTGAGACCGTACTTCTGCAGGCGGATAAAGAATTTTTAAAAATATATGCAGATTATGCGCTTGCCAGAAAATGAAAAAGGATATTCAAAGAAAAAATAGCAACTATAAATGATTTTAAATTTTTTGTTTAGGTTGCCGCATAATAATTTATACCCGGCACTGACATATTTTCTATTGATCTTCCATGCTTGAAGAATATGCAAAGAAAAGGGATTTTAAAAAAACTTCCGAACCTCCTGCCAGTGGGGAAGAAACCAGCTTTGATAAACCTGTTTTTGTGATTCAGCGCCATGATGCAACCAGCCTGCATTACGATTTTCGCCTGGAGATAGACGGGGTTCTTAAAAGCTGGGCAGTCCCTAAAGAACCTCCTAAAAATGCCGGTATCAAAAGGCTTGCTGTCGAGACCGAAGACCATCCTCTGGGATACGCAAATTTTGAGGGGGAAATTCCTGAAGGACAGTACGGAGCCGGCAGGGTTGAGATCTGGGATAGGGGTACTTTTGAGCTTTTGAAGCGTACGGAAAAAGAAATTATCGTAACGCTTCACGGGGAAGAGCTTAAAGGAGACTACGTACTGATAAAGACAAAGTACGGAAAAGATGATAAAGGATGGCTTTTTTTCAAGAAAAAAGCCGATTAAGCCGGTCAAAACGCCATTGATGGCATGGTTAAATAAAATTATTGTAGCTATCCGAAAGGTAAACCGACAAAGTTATTGAAGATTAACAGGAAAGGTGTTAAGGAATTATTGGTAAACGATTTTGAAGAATTGGCAAAGGGCTTTGAAGAAAAGATTATTAAAAAGCATTGACAGGCAACTGGTAAAAAGATAGCAGAGCTGTGTCACCCGGCTCAAAACCGTGCTTCTTGAGTGTATATGGTGGGAGTGATAAAATGTGTGGTGGGAGTGATAAAATGGGGAAAGCTACGGAAGAGAAGGTAAAAATAAAGATTATTGAAACTGCAGGGATTAACTGTTGTGTTGCAGCCTGTGATGGGCAGAAAGTACATGATAAAATTGCAGATGCTTTCCGCAATAACAGTAAGGTCCAGCTGTCTTTTGCAGAAACAGATGAACTTACGCCTGCCTTTTTAAACGCGGCTATCGGACAGCTTTATGGAACTTTTCCGGCTGAAATGATTGAGAAAAGTCTTTCTTTTATTGACCTTGACCCCGAAGATGAAGTTATCCTTAAGAGGGTGATGGAACGGGCAAAAGGCTATCTTGAACATGCATATTCCTGCAGAAAAGCTCTCCGGGATGTGATGGGGGGCGAAGATGCCTAAGAGTGTCCACCGCGCAACGGTTTATCCGATAAGGCGCAGTGTGAGGCTTCGTCCCGGAAAAACTCTGCCTGTAAAACCAAGCCCGGCGCCTATCCATTCCATAGAAACCTATGATTTTCCCGCAGAAAAGAGTTATTTCTTTGATACCAATATCTGGCTCTATATTTATGGTCCCATAGGCTGGCCTGACCAGAAGTCAGGCATTTATTCCAGAGTTTTACGGGAAATCCGCAACTCTAACGGCACTATTTATATAAACTGCATGATAATCTCGGAATTCATCAATGCCTTCTCAAGAATAGAGTTCAAACAGCAGACCACTCACCAGCATTTCAAAGAATTTAGAAACTCCCTCAGCTTCCGCCCCGTTGCCGAAGACATCACCTCAAACGTAAAAAAGATCCTTAGAAACACCCTTGCCTGTGACCCTGACCTCAGAGTCATAGACCTGCCTGAAATTATGAGCTTTTTCGAGCAGGGAAAATACGATTTTAATGACCTTATCTTTGCAGAGATCTGCCGCGCCAAAGGCCTGGTGTTCGTAACTCATGATAAGGATTTCAGCGACCTCGGGGTCGAGATCCTGACTGCAAATGAAAAGCTGCTGCGTAGGTGAACAGGGAAATTCAGGCTTCTTTTCCGGCTCGGTCAGTTTGCAGGATGCTAGCTCACCACTAGCTCCTTAATGGCTCGTGCTAGCTCATCGCTGGTTTAAGATCGTCCCTTCATTTATTCTTCTTTTCTGAGTTCATAATATCCTGATGGGTCTTGTATGATTTTTCTTTCCAAATCTTCTTAATTGAAATTCAAAAACCATGTGGAAATCAGAAACAAAGGACTCCTTTATGGAGGACTTACCATCGAACAGATCAAGACCGAAATGGTTTCTGAGCGAAGGAATGAGCTGATAGCTGAAATCTTCCATGAAATTCACTGGATTGAAAAATGGGGTAGAGGAATAAGTCTTATCCTTTCGATGGAACCAGATGCTGGTTTTAAAGAGGTTGGAACTCAGTTTATTGTCACTTTTAAGAGAAAAATATTTTGAGGAAAGCAAAGAAAAGGTAGAAGAAAAGTGGTCTGAAAGGTGGTCTGAAATTAATGAAAACCAGCGTAGTATACTGTTTTTAGTCCAAACCACTCCGTCTATCTCAAAAACGGAACTTGCTGAGAAAATTGGGATAAATCCTTCTGCGGTCCAGAAAAACCTGAGTACATTAAAGAAAAAAGGCTTGCTCAGAAGAGTTGGATCAGCAAGAGGCGGTCACTGGGAGGTCATTGAACAATGAGGAATTGATAGTCATGGCTGGATTCAATTCCAACTTTAATTTCTGTATCCCGATAAAATCAAGTTATTTCTCTCCCTTTCTCGGCTTCAACCTCAAGGTACAGTTCAATTTCTTCTTTTATTCTCCTGTTTAATTCATCAAGCATTTCTGCCTGCGTGTGATATCCCGGAAGTTCAGGCACGGAAGCTACGTAAATTCCGTCTTCGCCCTGTTCAATGATGACAGTAAACTCTTCCATTTTGTTATCCTCACATTATATGTATATTATTTTTCAAGTACTGCTCTTGATAATTCATTAGTAGCTTAACCTGACTTATTGTTAGCTCAAAATAATTCCATAATGTGATTACAAGCTCCGGCTAAATATATTCCAAACAATGTGCTTCTTCCTCTCATGCCCATATAGTCCAGTTTTTTGTGGAATACAGTTAATATTTTCAAAGCCAGTGCAAAATATCCAAGAATGTAGAAGTTTTCATCATCGCTATTCTTTCTGTCAAGTATGGATAAGACCTGCAAATTGACCTGTCTTCAAACTTTTCTATTTTATTCCGGATAAAGTCCTGTATATCGGAGTCATTTGAACAAAAGAAGCCCGTTAGTGTTTTTTTGCTTTTTCTTCGTTACTAAATTGTGTGAACTTACTATAAGGGACAACAATAGGGTCGAGTTCAAAGTCAAAAGAGACAGGATAGTCCTTTATCCTTAGGTAATCAATATTTTCCAGCTGGCTCTCTTCAGGGTGGCATTTTCTAAAAAGTCCTTCCCTTTTGAGCTGATCAAAATAAACCCTTCCGGATCTAATTGAAGAAATTGAATCAATTTCAGGTACTTATGTACCCAGTAAATTTCATTTTTAAACTCAAGGGTTTTTGCCTTTAAATTTTCCTGCTGAAAATCGTTTCCTATCTTGAAGTTACCAATCAGTATCTTTTCAAGGTCAGAATAAGTACATTTTTCATATATGTAGAGGTATTTGACTGCCTGACTAATAACGTTTTCAAAACAAGGCAGATTTATTTTCTCACCCAAAATATCAGACCCTGAAAAGTAATGACTTCAGACATACTGTATTAATTCTTATTATATTTTCCCTGCAAGTTTCTCAATGGTTGATAGTAATTCCGCCAGATATATCACTTTTTTATTATATTTTCCCGTTTGTGCTGCTCTCCTCTCTGCACTACCGTTTATTCGTTTCTGATTCTTCACCAAACCAATCCGCGACAAAATCTCTAATTCGTGAAATTCTCAAACTGAAACATAGAATAGATAATTCTTGACAGGACGGGAATACCTGAGAGCCTATCTTAAAATAAATCCGTTCACATAATCAGAATAGTAACTTAACCATTTGAGTTCATTCCTCATTATCCAATTATAGATAGTTTGAGTTTGAAGATATCTCCAGGAGGCAGAAGATTTTGGAAGATTGGAAGATAAAGGTTTCAGTGCTCTGGCTCTTTGCATCAATTGCCTTTTTGGCTCACCAGATAATAGTACTTATGGAACCGGGTGTTATAGCACAATTAATGGAAGGAGTAGCAGAAGGTCAGCAAATAGGGCCTGAACTGATACTGTTCTTTACAATCTTAATGCTGGTCCCGATGTTGATGGCTTTCCTGTCTCTGACCCTGAAAGATTCGATGGACCGTTGGGTAAACATCATTGTGGGTGCAATCTTTGCTGTCCTCTGGTTAGTTAGCGTAGTTGATGCGGCACAGTCTGCATACTGGGGTGGGGCACTGATGACGCTTTCAGCAGCCGTGGCTTCTGCACTGATTGTCCGGTATGCATGGAAATCTAAACGGATAGCCTGAATCTTGCCAGCCAGGTCCTGATAGCAGCATACAGGCACGCAATTAATCCAGGGATAAAAAGCCTGAACTGACAATATAGCTAAAACGAGAACTGTAACTTTAAGGCAGTCCCTGAGATTTTCCTCCACGGCAAGTTCGTATTTTAACAAAAAAGTACCATTAATCCCGTAAAAATGTTTGAAAAACTGGCTTGATAGCTGACAGAAGAAAGTTACTGAAAGGAATTAATAGGAGTGCCCTTATAAAAAGGTCTAACGAATTGGGGAGAAAAATAATGCCTACAAAAGAAGAGATAGACAGCGAAATTATGGACCTCTGGGATGAGATCTTTGACCTTGAAGACAAAAGCAAAGAAGAACTGGATATTAAGTATGCAGAATGGCGGAAAGTGGAACCACGACTGGACGAAGGAGTAGATGAACTCATAATACATATAGAGGCAATGACAGGAATCAGTGACGAAAGTATGTTTTTCTACAAAGAAGTTAAAGAAATCAAAATCAGGTACAAACAGCAGAAGGATGAGATACAGGTGAGAATTGACGCGCTGAAGAAGGAAAAGGAAAGGATGTAAGAGCGTGTGAGTTTTAAGGGGGAAAGGATGGAAGTCTGCCATTTATTTACACGCTAAAATCATCAGAGGCAGAGTATATTTATCAAAATCACCAATTATTCTTTATTCGGTTTACAATCAAACTTGAAGAATCTGAGAAAGGAGGCTATACCGCCCAGTGCCTCGAAATCCCTGCCGCTATTAGCGAAGGAGATACTAAAGAAGAGGCACTTGAAAACATTAAGGAGGCTATCCAGCTTGTTCTGGAAGTAACAAGAGAGCAGGCTCAGGTACTGGGAGAAATCGCTACAGTGGAGGTATCAGTTGGCTAAATTGCCTTCTGCTTCCGGAAAAATAAACTAACAGCTAAGTGCTATTCCTTGAGTACTATCAGAAGGTTCAGCTATTCAGTCCGAGAGTATCAAGACCTTTGTCAACCAATTTATTTCTCTTATTGGCACTCATCTTCATTTTCAGTCTAATATTTTCTTCGCTAACTTTTATACGAGCTTCAAAGTATTTTATGTTCCTCAAACCCTCTTTTGCAAGGTTAAACCTATTTGAAGCGTCAAGGGTCTCAAAGTAGCCATGACCTGGTTATCTTCACTAATATCAAAGGTTATTCCATCCAGATCTATTGAAGACCTGTACTTCTTGTTGCTTCCGTAAAAGAAAATGCTGTCATTTTCGAAATCGTAATCGTACTTAGTTACCAGGGATTCTTGCCTCATCTGGCCTCCTCCTCTTTTTTGAGTCTTCAAGGAAACAGGTCGCTGCAGCTTCAATATAAGATCCTCACCTTGCTGTTGGGGAGGATTTGTCATGAAAAGCAAGGCCCATCGCACTTCGGCGGAATGTCTGAATCGATCACTATCAGATTTTCAGTTAATGGAACCGAGACGAATATAAGCCTCCTGATCCATGCCTTCTTTTTCAGCCAGTGCGGCATATGTTTTACTGAGGAACTGCTTGAACATCTTTGATTCAAGGTTTCTCAAGATCTTTCATGGTAATTTATTGCTAGCTCATTACTAGCTCACTGCTAGCTCATTACTAGCTCACTGCTAGCTCATTACTAGCTCACTACTGGCTTAAAAATGTCTGTTCTTTACGTAATTATCTGTGATATTGAAATCAATGACTTAAATAGTAAGACGCGGTTATTTATTCTTCTTTTCTGAGTTCGTAATATCCTGATGGGTCTCGCAGGCTTTTTCCTTGCCAAATAAGGTATTTATTTTCAACAAGTTTCTTTATTTTTCTTTTAACTGTTGATTTACTCTTACCCAGTATAGATTCTAATTCTTTTGTGCTCGCCTTGCCTTTTTCTTCGATATAGGTTAAAATTTCCTTTTCATCGTCTTCCAGCTCAATAAGGTCCTGGTCTATTAGTTTTTTTTCTTCAATCAGCTTTTTATAAAAAATCGTCTTGAAAAATCCACTGTCTTCTCTGAACTCCGGGTCTACAATTCCCCACTCTTTGCAGTATTTTCTCATTCTGAAAATGCCAGTTCCGAATCCTTCAATCAGCCCCAATTCGCTGAAGGTTCTGCCTATGACTTTGTTTCTATGTTCCGAGACTCCTTTTCCCAAATCCTCAAGAGTGATATTGGACGGAAGGTGGCCTGGGCTTGTAATTTCAATTCTATCATCAAATATAGCAAACTTTATGTCTGCACCTTTTCTTGAGTAGTCTCTATGGCAGACAGCGTTTACAAGTGCTTCTTTTATAGCTTTTTCCGGGTATTCGTATGCTTCCTTCCTGTAAAGGCCTTCGATTTTTGCTCCTCTTCGGATGTTCCGCTTGAAAAAAGCAGTTGCTTCTTCGACCTGGCTGAACAGTGGGCCGGAAATAATACGCTGGTCGATAAACTCGTCCATTTCATTTCCTTTGAAGCGGGCACATCTTATTGATGCGCCAGGAAGGTAAGCGTCAGGTTCATCTGAAAAAAGAAGAATTCCAGCAACTGTAGGATAAATGCTGCCATTTAGCTGAAGGGCAAAACGCTTCCTTTTAAAAAAATTATTGCTAATTTCGTTTTCAGGAATCCCCCTTACCTTTTCCCTCATCTTGAAGTAGAAAGCAAGGTTTTTATGCTCAAGTTCTTCCATGCCTGCATCCTGAACCGCAGTCTCATCAAAACTAATATTCATTCGCTGGCGCCTGAGCTCCTCAATAATTTCAGGATCGGCCTTCCTGTTAGTGGACCCTACACGCACGAAGGTCCCTTCTATCTCCCCTTTTTCTTTAAGGTGGTACGGCTTAAGCCTTCCAGGATAAACCTCAACCTTCAGGAGCAGCTTCCCTTCGATATTATGAATCGTTGTATTGAAGGAAGGAATAGGCTCAAGCATTTCATAGGTAATATTTGCAACCTGCTCTTCAACATCAGGGATTTCCAGCTCGTCAATACCTATTAAGGTTTTATCCCTGTCCCGTATTCCTATTATTATCGAGCCGCCAGCTCCGTTTGAAAAAGCGCATACTGTCTTTGCAATTGCAAGCGCACTTGGCATCTTTTCTTTGAATTCCAGGGTTCTGCTCTCAGGAGACGCTAGAAGTTTCAGGATCGACATCTTTATCTNNTGCTTCCTCAAAGGCTCTAGTATTTTCCTTTACTGAGGTTCCAGATTCTTATAACAAATTTCTCGTACCAATGGTGCGAGATTTTGACTATCGGCGTAAGCGAGATATAAAGGCCTCAATATCATAAATTTTTAAAATCAGTATCTTTTATAACACTTAGATATTATCTTTAACGCATAAGAGTAATTTTCAGGGCATCGTTATGAATCCCTTTTTTAAGCTGAAAGAATCCGAAACCCTTGAACTGAAAAAATCCACTGCACAATTGAAACCTGCCGTAATCTCTATAGTTGCTATACTCAACAAGCATCAGGAAGGCAAATTATACTTTGGAGTTAAGGACGATGGGACAGTTGTGGGGCAGGAAATTGGGAATGACACTTTGAGAACCATTTCTCAGGCTATTTCAGCATACATAGAACCAAAAGTCTATCCCGTTATCCGGCAAGTAACTTTCGAGGGAAAGTCTTGCATTGAAGTCGAATTCCAGGGAAATGAAGTACCTTACTTTGCATACGGCAGAGCTTATATTCGCACTTCTGATGAGGACAAGCCCCTGAGTGTAAAAGAACTTGAGAACCTGATACTCAGGAAGAATAAGGACCAATTGAAGTGGGATAGTTCCATTTGCAAGGAAGCAAGTTTAGAAGATATCAGTGAAGAAAAAGTCAGGTCCTTTGTAAAAGAAGCTGGCAAAGAGTACAAAGGGCTTGAAAATTCCCTGAAAAAATTAAAGCTCTCAAAAGACGGAAATTTAACAAATGCCGCAGTCATTCTTTTCGGAAAGAAACCCGAGGATTTTTTCCCTAATGCAAAACTCAGATGTGCGGTCTTTGCTACAAATGACACTTCGTATATCATTGACATGCAGGACTATACAGGTGATCTCTTCTACCTGATAGGTGAGGCTGAAAAATACATCCTTAAAAACATCCATATTGGAATGCGACTTGAAGGCCTAAAGAGAATCGACGTCCCTGAAATTTCGAAAGAAGCAATAAGAGAAGCCATAATAAACGCCTTTTGCCACCGGGACTACTATGAATATGATTCCGTAAATGTAGCCGTATTCAAAAACCGTGTGGAAATCAGAAACAAAGGTCTCCTTTATGGAGGACTTACCATCGAACAGATCAAGACCGAAATGGTTTCTGAGCGAAGAAATGAACTGATAGCTGAAATCTTCCATGAAATTCACTGGATAGAAAAGTGGGGTAGAGGAATAAGTCTAATTCTCTCAAATGAACCTGATGCCGACTTCAAAGAGGTTGGGAGCCAGTTTATTGTCACGTTTAAGAGAAAATACCTTGAAGAGAGTAAAGAAAAAGACGGAGAAAAGGTCGGAGAAAAGGTCGGAGAAAAGGTCGGAGAAGCTCTAACCCAAAATCAAGAAGTGATACTCAGTTTGATAAGAGAAAATTCACGAATTTCAGCCAGGGAACTTTCCTATAAAGTAGGTATTTCCGCAAGAAAAACTGAAGAAAACATTTCTAAATTAAAGAAAAAGGGTTTACTCAAGAGAATCGGTTCAGCTAGAGGTGGACACTGGGAAATTACTGAATAATGAGGAGTTAGAAGCTATCAGCTAGACTGTCCAATTATAACTTTTTTATTATATTTCCCGCGCCTGCTGCTCCCCTCTCCCCAACTATCGTTTTTTAGTTTTTATCTTTCACCAAACCCATCCGCGACAGAATCTCTAATTCGTGAAATTTAAGTATGCAGAATGGCGGAAAGT
>DUIO01000102.1 GCA_013330315.1 Methanosarcina sp.
GGAGTTAACATGATCCCTAGAAAAGCATTTTTGACAAAAGGTACCGGGGTCCATAAGGACAGATTAGCATCCTTTGAACTTGCACTGAGGGATGCAAAAATTGAAAAATACAACCTTGTGAGCGTATCAAGTATTCTGCCTCCCAATTGCAAGCTCGTATCCAAAGACGAAGGTCTCTCAGAGCTGAAACCCGGTGCAATTGTCCATTGCGTCCTCGCCAGAAACGATACTAACGAGCCGCACCGCCTCATGGCATCAGCCATAGGAACTGCCGTCCCTGTTAACGAAGAAAATTACGGTTATATTTCCGAACACCACTCATTCGGAGAAGAAGAAATAATCGCCGGAGAATATGCTGAAGACCTGGCTGCAACAATGCTGGCAACAACTCTTGGTATAGAGTTTGACGCAGAAATGGCATGGCATGAGCGTGAGCAGGTATACAAGGCAAGCGGACATATTTTCGATACCTTCCATATCTGCCGGACCGCAAAAGGTGACAAAGACGGAAAATGGACTACTGTAGTAGCTGCAATGGTCTTTGTAACAAGCAAATGTTAAAAGGCTAAGCCTCCCTTATCAACATACTCCCGCTCTTCAGCAGTGGGCTTTTCTTTTTATTTTTTTGCTACTCCTTGAGCAAGATTATTCTAACACTCTTTTCCAACACTCTGGCGATCAGATACTGGACGGATAATCTGAAACAAAGAGAACTCGAAAAAGAGTTCAAAAAATTCAAAAAACTCAAAATTGTTAAAACCTAAAAAACTCAAAGAAAGAAAATTTACGGAAGTCCTGGAATTAAAAAAGAATCGGTGAAGAGTCCGAGGACACGGCTTTAATATAGTGCTCCTTTGCTTCATCAAAACGCTCAAGTTTGAAGAGAAACAGGCTGTAATATTAGCGGGTGTTACTATTTTCAGGGTCCAGTTCCAGAGCTTCACGGTACATAGCTTCAGCCTGCTTGAACATACCTAGCCGCTTTAACAAATTGCCATAGTTGCAGAGCGCAGGGACATGGCACGGGTCCATTTCAAGGGTCTCTTTGTACTGGATTTCAGCTTCATGATACCTTCCAAGCTCAAAAAGGAGCTGCCCGTAATTAGCCCTAGTATCCGTATCCCCAGGTTTCAGCTTCAGGATAAGCCTGTACTACATTGCAGCCTCCTCAGTCCTGCCGGACTCCGAAAGCAGGTTGCCGTAGTTACAGAGAGCACTTATATGACCAGGGCTTACCTTCAAAGCTCTTTTGTAATGAACTTCAGCCTCTTCAATTTTTCCTTTCTCTTTAAGGAAATTGGCATAATTATAGTTGGCTGAGACATGCTCCGGCGCCTGTTCAAGCACCTGTAAAAATTGTTCTTCAGCTTCCTCTTTCCTCCCGATCTCGGCAAGGAGGCTGGCATAGTTGCAGTGGGTGTTTGCATTTGCGGGGTCAAGTTCAAGCACCGTCCTGAACTCTTGTTCCGCCTCTTGCAGTTTTCCTAGCTCAAAAAAGAGGTTTCCATAGTTGCAGTGAGTNNAGAGCGGTTTCCTTCCTCCCCATGAAATAGGCAAGAACTCCCGAAAGGAAATAAGCCTCAATCTGCTGTTCTCCTTCTCCCGTGAGGGCGCAAGCTTTCATGAACACGTATTCTTCCCTGAACATCCCCTTTGAGTCGCATATCTTTGCGATATTCAGGAGATAGTCCGGGGAGATTCCGTTTTGCCTAGAAAACCGGGCTGCAAACTCAATCCCTGCACCGAGGTCATCATTGTTTTTTCTCACCAACTCTACAATATCAAAAATAAGTTTATTGATTATATCCAGGTCCATGAAAATCAGTTCCCTCAAAAACAATTCCCTGAGAAAAAAGCTTCAGCTTCCTCCTTATTTATCCACTGTTTTTAGCCAATAAATATCTTATTATATAACTCGAACTCAAGAGAAAAGTTTAAAAAAAGTTGTCCTGAAATGCGGTATATTTTCTTTTGTACGAGGAATCAAAAGAAGAAAAGAAAGAAGGAAAGGAAAAGGAAAAAAAAGAAAAAATTAAAAAGGAAGTTAAAAAAGAAGGAGCTGCTTTAAAAACAAAGAAGATTAAATTTTCCCGGGTCTGAGGGGCATATAAGGCTGGAAAAACCTTGCCCACATGTTCCGGAAATACTTTTCTGAAGCTCCTTGCCTTATCGGGTTGTTATATCCTATAAGTGCGGCGCCTGCAAGTATGAAAAGGCAGCCTTCGATTGTGTTTGACTGCACAGGCTCTCCAAAGAGCATGCAGCAGAAACAGATGCTGCTCACCGGCTCAAGCAGGGAAAGCACAGCTGCTGTCTGAGCCTTTATACGCGTCACCCCACGCAGGTACAGGAGTGAAGCAAGAGCCGTAGCTACAATGCCCAGAGGAATTAGCAGACTCAGGTTTTCGAGCAAAACCTGCCCTGATACTGAGAGTCCGAAAGGCAGAAGCAGGACAAGGCTTACTGCTGTTGACCAGAATATCTGTTCTACGGCCGAATAATTTTCTTTAAGGTAATTCGTGGTCATTATAGAGCAGCCGTATGAAAGCCCGGAAAGTAAGCCGAAAAAGATTCCGGTAATATAATTCCCGTCCTCGGAAGTGGAGCTTCCGTAAGCGTTCGCAGGATTAATAGCAAGCAGTATACCCGAGATTGAAAGAGTAAGTGCAAGCATATCCCTGAGAGTTATACGCTCTTTCAAGAGTAAGGGAGAGAGCAGGGTAACATATATCGGCGCGGTATACAGGAGAAGTACGGATACTGAAATACCTGTATTTTTAATTGCCGAAAAGTACGCAAACATTGTTATTGTGTTAAGGACTCCCAGCAAAAGTATATAGAATTTCTTCTGCTTCAGCTGGATTTTTCTTATTTCCCCGAAAATCACAAGATAGCCCAGAATAACCTCAAACCCGAAGAATAGACGGTAGAAAAGGATAGAACCTGCGTTCATATCCTTTATTTCTCTTACAAATATCCCTATCATCCCGAAAAGGACGCAGGACATGATAAGTGCTGTATAAGGCCTTTTATTTTCTTCAACTATCAGGGACATAATTGCAAGAGAGAGATATAAGAGCCAGGATATAAAACTATTTGAAAATAATCAATAATTACAGATTGTTAAAAATTGTACTGTTTAATAAGAACTACGGTGCAATATAGATAAAAAGAATAAAAAGAGACAAGGTAAATAAAAAGAGATAAGATGAGTAATAAAGAGATAAGATGAGTAAAATAGACGAGCTAGAAGCTGAGAATAATTAGTTGAAGTAGTTAATGAAAAAAATGCTAGACACTATGATGAAAAAATGCTAGGCACTAAAAAGAAAAAATGAATTGAAAAATGGAAAAAATAAAACCATTTACAGTGTAAATAAAGTAATCTCAGTTTTTAATTACTCAATAAATTTTTTTATATTATCTGTATTATTTTTCCATTACTCAACAAAGTAAATCATTTCGTTGGGAGTGCGGGTCAGTTCATTACTTTCTATTCCGGATTGGATGAGTTTCTCAATCCTGTCCCATGTGTTTTTGCGGGTTGTTTTTATTCCCAGTACCCTTGAGGTCTGAATAATAAGGTCTTCCATAGGAGTCGAGTACTGGTTGCTCAGTACAAAACGGACAGCCTCTTTTATCTCCTCATCACAGATCCATTCGATTTTTGCATATGCATCGGCATCACGCCTGCGCAGGAGATAGGCAGGTTCTGAAAGCGGCCAGTANNCCCAGCATGCGGGAAAGCCCTGTATGGGATTTTATTCTCTGGATTATTTCTTCGACATGGACCGGACCCTCAAACTCTACGATCCTTACAACTGCTTCCTCAAGCTGTTTATCAGGAATTTCCGAAAGGTCTACTGACTGCTGAAGTCCGGAAGAGGGGCAGGTTCTGTAAGGAGATACAAGGGCTTCAATGGAGTTTTCTTTTACAGGCTGCTTTTCGTCTTGCCCTTTAACATCCTCAATTGAATCGGGTCCTGAAGCGAGATTGGTAGCGCCAATTTCCATGTTAGAATCGGGGTCTTCTTCGGGTTCGGAGCTCCAGTCAGGATAGGGATAGTCATCTTCTTCATGCTCTTCAGGCTCAAAGAAGCCTTCTGACCCGTAAATATAAGCAAACTCGTTAATCTTCCTGCCCTTTCGTTTCTTTTCCGGACCTGCACTGAAATCTATCTCGGGATAAGCCTGGAAGAAGCTTATTTTTTCGGGCTCTGGTTCAGGAATAAGTTCCGATTCGTCTTCCATTTCAGTTTCAAAATCCGAGCGAGGGTCAACACTGAACTTAAGGAGTTTTGATTTCTTTGTTCTTCTCACAGGTCTGTTCCTGGAATTTTCATCGGCAAGTTTAGCCATGGATTCGGCTTTTAAAGTCATTTCCGGCAAGAAATCCAGTTCTGAAGAAGCCGAAAGCCCTCCTTCAAGCGCGGGAGAGGTATTCAGGTAAAGTTCTTCTTCGGTTCCGTTTTCCGTTTCATATCCTGCTTCATCTTCTTCCTCGAATTCCATCCCTGTTTCGGTCTCATCTTCGTATTGCTCCGATTGCCCCCTTTCACCTTTGCCTGCTTTTTCTTTATCTTTCGAGTCCGTATCCTTTTTATCCGGCACATTAAGGGGGATCCGTGAGAAAGACCTTTTTTCAGATGAGGTTTGTACAGGGAATTTCTTTCCTGAGGAATCTCCCAAAAGGTTCTCTAACGTGAATTCTTCTTCGGAGGGAGTCTTCTTTAAAGCCCCTGTTTCAAAGGCTTTCGCTTCAAACCCTTCGGAGGTCTCATTTTCCAGAGGCAAAAGAAGGCTGGCAGCAGAACCGGCGTTTATCTCATAAGCCCGGGCAGACTTTGCCCAGGCTGGAGGTTCGTTTATTGTAACAGGTGCAGGTTCGGGTTCGAATTTTGCCTGTGATTTTGCCTGTTTAGCAGCTGCCTTTACGGTCTCAAGAAGTTTTTCTCTGCATTCTTTGGGATGGAGATACCAGTCAGTGGACCAGACCCTGTAGATATTCCAGCCCAGGCCTTCGAGCACCTGCTGGCGCAGACGGTCTCGGTCTCTTGCAACAGGAGAGGAATGATAGCTTGCCCCGTCGCACTCAATACCGAGCACATACCTTCCCGGATGGCCTGGGTCGGGAACTGCAAGGTCGAGCCGGTATCCTGCACACCCTATTTGCCTGTGAACTTCACACCCGTTTTCAGTCAGGAACTCGGAAACCGCTTCTTCGAAAGGAGATTCAAGCTCCTGCCTGCCGCATGCAGGAACCGGAAGCGTACCGCTCTCGGCAAACTCAAGGAAGACTTTAAGGGCTTTGAGTCCGAAAGATGAGTTTTCGTCAAGGGGCAGGTCTCTTGAAGTAAAGTTTGAAAATACAACGCACTTTTCCCTCGCCCTTGTTATAAGCACGTTCAGACGCCTCTCCCCACCTTCGCGGTTAAGAGGACCGAAATTGAGCGAAAGTTTCCTGTTGCTGTCGAAACCGTAACCAACACTCAGCAGAATTACATCCCTTTCATCGCCCTGGATTGTTTCAAGGTTCTTTACAAAGAAGTGTTCACCCCTCTCATTTCCCGAGTTAAGGTCAATACCCGGATTTACTTTCAGGAGAGCTTCAATTTCGTCCTGAATAGCTTCCTGCTGTTTAATATTGAAAGTCCCGACACCAAGGCTCTTTCCGGGATATTTCTGGAAATGTTCGAATACTGCCCTGGCAACAGCTCTTGCTTCTATCCTGTTTGCCCCGCTCTTGCCTCTATCATAAGCCGCATCAGGAAGATAAACGAACTTCAATCCGAGGCTTTCGTCTTTCTGCATAGGGGAAGGATAAACATAAAGGCGGTTATCATAAANNCTCCTGATTGGATATTGCAATCAGGGACTCATGCCTGCTCCTGTAGTGCCAGCGCAGGGTCTTTACCGGGAAGCTGCGCTTACAGACGTTAAGAATGCTTTCCATATCCCCTGCAGGTGTATAATCATCAGGTTCGTTTTCATGAGAATCAACAACGGTATCGAAGAAATCGGTTGGGGGAAGCTGCTTTGAGTCTCCCATTACCACTACCTGCTTTCCACGCAGAAGCGCACCTACAGCATCTTCGGGCCTGACCTGACTTGCTTCGTCGAAAATAATAACATCAAACCTTGTACTCCTGGGGTCCAGGTACTGTGCAATTGAAAGCGGGCTCATGAGGAAACAGGGCTTTATCTTCTGTATAAGACTGCCTGCTTTTTTCATGAGGGTACGGATGGGCATATGTCCGCGTTTGCGGTTAAATTCATTAAGCAAGATCCCGGCTTCGGAAGCCCTTGATGCCCCTGAAGTCAGCTTTGGAGCTTCTCCATAGGCAGAAAAAACAATTCTATTCCTGTTTTCAAGCAGGACTTTTTTATCGAGCTCTGTAAACTTGCTGATTTTGCCTTCGTGCAATTCCCTAATAAAAGCAGAGAGTTCAGGTTTTTCCCTGAAAGCTCGATGCAGCATGCTTTCGGCATAATTCCCTTCAAAAGCAGGGATCATATCTTCCGGTTCTATTTTTCCGGCTTCTATATCGTCAAGCATGGGAGAAGCAAGCGTATCAAGGCAAGCCTGCCTGTATCCAAGGTACTGGCTCCAGAAAACAAGAGAAGAGGTTTCATCTTTCCATCTGGTCACACGGGTCTTTAACTGGCTCAACTTTACGGCTTCGATATCGCTGAACATCTTCTCGAAATCTGCCCTTATGAGTGTCCCGAATTTTTCAAGAGAAGAAATAAAAGCCGCTTTTGCTTCCAGCACCTCGTTTGCCGCAGACTCAATGGATACCGGATCAACTCCACCGCCCACCAGCCTTACCGACCTGTCAGTTAGAGTACCCTGTTTGATGTGCCTGCGGAAGGGGATCATCCATTTGCAGTACTCTTCAAGCAGAGCAGGGTCGCTTTCAAAGCCTTTCCAGTACTCCCAGAAGAACTTCTTTCCACTTATTTCAGCCCCTTCAAGCTCAGCCCTGCGTGCTTTGCATTCGGAAACGCAGGCAAGATCGAGCAGGATTTTACTGTCTTTTGATGGAGCTTCTGATATATAGCAGGCTGAGATTTCCTTTTTCAGTCTCCTGTACCTGGAATTTAAAACACTCAACAGTTTGCCTGAAACTTCCTTGAATTCGGAAGTATCAAGGTCAAAAATAGAAGGATGAAAAGTCCTGTCTACAAAGGTATTGAGTTCCCTGTACTGCCTGAGTTTTGAGACCAGGGCTTCGGCTTCGGAAGTAAAAGCCTCAGAGTCCCATTCGGGGCTATGGAGCAATTTCTCAGGCAGGGGTTTTGATTTTCCAACAAGTTTTGCAGCTTCGGTTATGCCGGAAATGTCCTTAAGCGCCTGAGGCTTTGCAGTTGCAGAAACGTCATTCAGAGTTTTTACTGATTTTTCAAGGTTTTCAAAAGCAAAATAGCATTCATCTGCGGCAGCTCCGATTTCTCCAAGGTCGGAAGGAAGCACAAGCCCGGGCTCGCATCCATACCAGGGATTTTTCCTGACCGGACCGAGTGCCGGAAGACNNCCCATTATTTCCAGAATTGACTCGGCTTCTGTCCAGTCTGCAGGTTCCCATTTATCAGGGTTCTGAAATTTATAACGGGGCATTTTCATGCCCTTTGACTCAAAGTAAATCCTGGTCTTTTCCTTTACCCCATAAAGGGAGTACAGGCTTGGATAGATTATCCCTGCAGGCTCCCTGAGCGCCTGTGCATACCCATTAAGCTCCTGCTTAAGTTTCTCAAGTTCATTGAGATCCCTTTCAGCACTGGCAGCCGGAGGTTCTGCCCGGTTAAGGGCTTTTTCGAGTTCCTCAAGCACGGCTTTTTTCCTTGTCTGGTGGCTGTGGACCTCAAGGCAGAGCTCTCCGAGACCCGCATTATCAAGCCTGCTTTTTACTACCTGAAGGGCAGCCATCTTTTCACTCACAAAAAGTACGCTTTTGCCCTGTGCAAGCAGTTCTGCAATAGTATTTGCAATGGTCTGGGATTTTCCCGTGCCCGGAGGGCCTTCCACGACAAGATTTTTTCCGGCTTTGACATCTTCAACGACCGCTATTTGAGAAGAGTCTGCGTCCATTATATGATAAGTGTCCTTTGTCGAAAGTTTCAGGTCGACCTCATCTTCCCTGAACCCCTGAACCTCACACTCGGGTTCCTCCGGGTTGAAAACTTTCTGAATAAGAGGATGCTCTGCAGGAGACATGTCCTCAGGCCATGTCGCAGAGTCCAGGTCTTTATACATGACAAATTTTCTAAAGTTAAAAAGGTCCAGGCAGACTTCAGGAATGACCTTCCATTCGGTTTTGTCGCGAATTGCCCCGGCAACCGTCCTGAAATACTCCTGTATTCCTGAATCTTCTTCAGGCATTTCGAATTCAGGAATTTCTATCCCGAATTCTTTCATCTTCGCCTGAAGAGTAATTGAGGTGAAAATCTCGTCCCCTGTCCACTGGATGCCAAAATTCCTGCCTTTCCCTATCCTTTTGAGCTCAATCGGGACCAGAACTAGCGGAGCTCTCGGGTTCTTTACAGACGACTTATTTTCACTCCACTGCAAAAAGCCCATTGCAAGATAAAGCACAGGATAGCCCTGTTCTTCAAAAATGGAATTTGCCTGGTTAAAGACGTAAAAAAGTTTTCTTTCAAGGGTTTCGTTGTCGTCGGGAGTATCAAGAAAAGGTTCAAAGCGGGAGTTCTGCATTTTATTTTTCTCTTCCGAAGTAAGAATTTTTCCTATTGTTTTCAGAAGCCTGCTCTCGCTTTCTGCATCATCGTCATCTTCCCCACTTTCAGCCTTTTTGCCTCTTTTGGGCCTGGTTTTTGTCGCCCTGAACTTCATAGATTTTTCCTGAAGAACGAAAAGGTCATACACCTCCTCCGGAGTTCTGCCCGTGATTGAAATTGTCCGTCTCGGGGAAGGGCGGTAATTGAGAAGGTTATTCCGAAGGGATAAATCAAGTAAATTCTGCCTTAATGTTTCCAGTTCCTTAACTACGTCTACCATAAAATTCCAGGCCCCGTTCAAATAATCAATAAAATATATTTATGATACAGATAAGAATACAGGATATTTACTAATAAATTTTGCCATGTTCTGCCGGAAATAAAACATTAAATTCGACAGGAAGACTTCCCAAAAGGAGAACGAAATCCCTTGGAAGTTCACTCAAACCCTGAAAGAATCTTCTTCTTTAAGTGTACAACTGTAGAATATTGATGTGAGAGTATAAAACATTTTACCAGACATTTTTAAACTTATTTTTATTTATTTTTATTCTTAACATTATAAACTCCTCTGAAAAAGGACCACATAAATTGTGTATGAGAGAGTATTTAAGTGAATATAAGTGAGTATGTAAGTGTGTATAAGTGAATGTATATTAGCTGTTTGAAATTATACGCGTGAATACGCAACTACATCTGAAATATCTGTTATTAGAATTTGTTGGTAGAGTGCATGTGCATTAGAATCTGGAAATCTCTAAATTATAAAATTGTTGGATTACAAAATCTTAATCACAAAATCTTAATCACAAAATCCTAATTATAAAATCAGTATTATAGAATATTAATTATAAAAGATCTGACCTTCTATAGTCCCGATCAAAACTTGAGAACATGACCTCGGAAAGCTAAGTCCAGATATTTTATTTTTCTGCTTCGCTTTCTTTTTCCAGGCTCATAAGAAGAGAACTCGCAAGGATGAGTGTACAGCCAAGTAATGTGCTCTTCGAAACCGGATCATGCAAGATCAGGTAGGCAAAAAAGATGGCACTTACGGGCTCAAGCAGGGAAATTATGCTCGCGTTCTGGGCTTTAACGTGCTCAAGCCCTGTAAAATAGAGAATGGAGCCTACGGAAGTTACCATCACGCCCAGAGTAAGAAGCACAGGCAGGTTTTCAAGCAGGGCTGCAGAAGATATTTGCAGCATAAGGGGGAGGAGAATTACAAGAGTTACGCCTGTCGAGAGAAAAAGCTGTTCAAGCCCTGAATATTCATCCCTGAGATAACGTGAGGTCATTATTATGCAGGCATAAAAAAAGCCTGAAAAAAGCCCCATAAGTACCCCGAATAAATATCCCGATTCTGTTCCTGAAGTGCCGGAAAGAAGATTTTCAGGACCTACAACCACTACCACGCCTGTAAGGGAAAGTCCAAGGGCAGCAAAGTTTTTTGTGCTGATTTTTTCTTTAAGGATTACAGGGGCAATCAACAGGACGTAAAGAGGGGCTGTATAAAGCAAAAGTACTGACAAAGAAACATTTGTAAAACTCACAGCCGTGTAATAGGAGAGCAGTCCTCCGGCTTGCCAGGCTCCGAGAAGTAGCATGGATTTTCTTTTTCTACGGAGTTGCATCCCCGAAAGTTTTCCTGAAGCTGCCAGATAAAAGGCAAGGACCAGAAAGCCAAGAAGAAGCTGGCAAAAAACTACAGTGCCTGCAGCCATGTTTTTTACGAACAGGAAAAAGATACCTGCAAAACCGTAAATGACGGATGCGGCTATAACCTGAACATTTGCTCTTACATATCTGGACTCCATAACCTCTGCAAATAAGATTTTTATTTAAATAAGACTTTCCAGAGGCAAAACGACTTTTTTTCCGGGCAATACCCACAAAATGAAAGATACTCATAAAAATGAAATGAGAAAGAAATTCAAGTCTCTCACAATGAAAAAAAGCATTCTCGTAATAAAAATTCGACAACGTTAAATACTGTCAAAACAAAAATTATAGTGAATAGGAGAGTATGGAAAAGGACTGTCAGAGGCGCGTCCGGATTATTTTTCCGTAATCATCATATCACCTCCAGGCATGCCTATCCCCTTCTATCCGCCCATACCTGCCCAGCATAACAATTTAGTGATATTTCCAGAGGGTTATTCTTTTATTTATCTGCTTTTTCCTGGCTTTTTGTATTCGGCTATCTTTTATTTTTCCTTCCCGCATGTATCTACTCTTTCTACTAGCTCAATCTCTTCCCGAAGCTCTGGATATCGACGAAGAATCAGGCTGAGAAGCTTTATTCTTCACCCCAAGTACTTTCACAATAACCATGCTGATCTCAAAAAAGACGATCATCGGAACTGCTACCATGACCTGGCTGAGCACATCAGGAGGGGTAATTACAGCCCCCACAAAGAGGAAGATTATGTAAATATGCTTGCGATAAGTCACGAGGGTGCTGTACTGTATAAATCCGTTTCGGGTAAGGAAGGTAAGCACTATGGGGAGCTCGAAAATCAGCCCGAAAAGAGCTGTCCCTGCAGCTGCGAATGAAATGAACTTGAAGATCGAATAAGTGGCAGTTACCCCTGAACTTGCTGCATTCAGGTAGAGGTAGTCCAGAAAGAGAGGCAGCATAAAGAAGTAGGCATAGGAAGCTCCGAGTGCAAACATTATGAGAGCAGCCACGCTCAGGATTACAGCCTGGCTCTTTCCTACCTGTATCGGATTTTTGAAAGAAAAGCGCCTTGATACAGCCCTGTAAGCATAAAACGCTATAAAAGGGATAACAAGGAGTAAACCTATTATAAATGAGAGCTTGAGCTTCAACATCATTACTTCCAGCGGGGATACGTACACCAGCTTCGCACCCTCAGGCAGGAGGTCCTCTTTCATTCTTTCAATCAGCGGACCCGTAAACTGGAAAGAAATGGCAACGCCTGCAAAGAGGACCGCAGCAACTATAGTCAACTTTTTTCGCAGGGTCAGCAGGATTATACTTAGGTTTTCAATCGCTTTGGACATATGGAGTACCTATCGGCAAAGAAGGAGCCGGTTATGCTTCAGGAACTGGTTGTTCCGTTATATAATGTTATCATGCCTGCACGGCAATGCAAGATTCAGATCAAGCATTGTATTTCAAGCTTTGCGTTTTCTGTACTATATTTTTGTGTGATATTTTTCTGTGGTATTCAATACTATAATCAAATATGCACGGCTGCCATGACAGTGAAGTGATTATCCGAATTAAGTTTTAAACGTTATTTATCAAATTTAAGTTATTATTCAAATTTGGTTCAGGTTATTATTTGAATCATGTAAATATTAAGGGCGGTAAATATATATTATGGATATATAGTTTTAGGATAGTTCAGGTATCCCTGTTCAGGAATATCCGGAGCAATCGGCGCATCCGACACATACAAGTTCAGGAATGTTAGTACGGGAACTTGAGATAGGGTGTAATAAGATGTTCCGATATTAATATATTTATTTGAATGCCTGTAATGAAGAAAAACCGATAAGACCAGATAAAACTATGAACCCTCATAATACCGGAAACCAGCTCCCAGATACCGGAAACAAACATAAGGGAAATATTAACACCGGTACTAACATTTATTCTTCCGGTGTTCCCGGGGATGTAGAAGAGCCGTTAACGGCTCACCTGTATGAGCTTAGAAACCGGCTTGGCATAGTTCTGGTCTGGCTTTTTTTTGCAATGCTGGCTGCCTATCCTTTCTCGGAGAAAGGAATGCTTCTGGTCTGGAAAGAGTTCATAAGCCCCGAACTGGACATGGCGGTTTATTCTCCCCTTGAGTGGATCTTTGCCCGCCTAAAGCTCTGCCTGGTCTTTGCACTTGCAGTATCCATTCCGCAGTTCTTCTACCAGCTATACCGGTTTGCAGGCAAGGGGCTCTATCATCATGAGAAGCGTTTTTTCCTGAAGGTTGTCCCGGCTTCATTCCTGCTGTTTATTCTGGGGTCTGCCCTTGGGTACTTTATTGTCCTGCCCGTAATGTTCAGGTATATTATTTTCTATTCAGGAGACGTGGCTTCAGCACAGCTTTCCGTGCAAAATACCCTTTCAGCAGTAACGACAATCCTTGCAGGCTTCGGAGTTGTATTCCAGGCCCCTCTTCTTGTAGTATTTGCCGTGAAAATGGGGCTTGTAAAGTACCAGACCCTTAAAAAACAGAGGATACTCATCTACAGCGCGATTGCGACCCTCTCACTGTTCCTTTCACCTGACCCGACTTTCATTGCCCAGACCCTGGTTGCACTTCTGATGGTAGTGCTTTTTGAATTCAGTCTGCTGCTTGTGAGGCTGTTTTAAAGCGGTCAGGGAAGCCTCCAGGCTTTCATAATCGAAGGCTCCAACCATTGATATTCGGGAGGCAGGTCTTCCATTATGGCTTTCATGCAAAACCTGCCTTCTCCGCTTTTTGCAAGAATTTTTATATTTGGTCGTTGATAATAGCCGACAATGATAGGTTCAACTGAACTGCTTGCAATCATGATCGCTGCTCTCTTTCTTTTCGGGCCAAAGAAGCTCCCTGAACTTGCACGGTCACTTGGAGGTGCAGTCGGAGAATTCAAAAAGGCACAGAAAGCCGCTGAACTGGAGTTAACGACTTTCGATTCATATACCCGGAAAACAGGATATGGAGCTGACGCCGGGGCAAAAGAGGAAGAAAAGAAAAAGGCAACCGAAGGCCAGAGTGCCAAATCCGGAAAAACTCATAGCCTGGAAAGCTCCCTTGAAGCCAGGTCTTCCATTCCGGAGGAAGGAAATTTCGGAACTGCCAGTACCAGTGGAAAAGTTCCGGAAAACTGAAACTTTCAACAAGGATTCAGGTTTTACCTGCTGGTTATAGTATCTAATTAACGGGTGTATTCTTTCAAGAGTAAGGCTGGTATATTAAAGCCCTAAAAGCTATAGCTTCTGGAAGCTATAAGTTGTATGTAGCAAAAAAGCTGGAATAGGCTTTTAAAAATTAAAAATTAGCAAATATTGGTATATATTAATATATCAGCATATAGATAAAAGTGTGACAAATAATAAACGAAAAATAAAAGCTTTATATAGTAGAAGTAAATCCTCATTCTCTACTGAACAGCAGTTATTTAAAATAATTTTTGTTCTGCTAAAAGCGTTATAACTTATCATATAACCTATTGAGAAATAACTTATTGAAACTATTGAAACTTAAAGAAATCAGAAAAAAGTAAGATTCGAGGTATAGACATGATTGGCGGGGTAGGTCCCACAGAACTGATACTTATACTAGCAGTAGTTATGCTCCTTTTTGGGGCAAGCAAACTCCCGGAACTTGCACGGTCCATGGGAAGTTCAGTGGGGGAATTCAAAAAAGCCCAGAAAGAATCCGAACAGAACCTGAAGGATTTTGAGAAATCTATAAAGGAACCCGTAACCCCAAAGACCAAGGTACAGGAAACCGCTGAAAAACTCGGACTTGACATACGAGGCAAGACCGATGACCAGCTGCTTGAAGAGATCCAGAAATCCGCAGAGAAACCAAAAGAGGTTTCTGAACCGTGAAAAGGCCTGAAGAAACTTTTCTTTTTTCACTTTATTTTATTTGTTTCATCTAACTTCTTTTCAGGATTCTATTCAAAATTTCCTTAATTATGGTTCATATTCGGTGGAAGCTATATTATATATGCCTGACAAATACCGAAGAAATTGAAATTAAAAAATACTTAAAAATGACTAGGAGGTTTCCTGTGACAGAGATGATCAGTGAAGTTGACATAAATGATAATTTTCTTGGCCTGCGCTCTCGAGATGAGTTTTACTCAGGAAACCATATCCACAGAGCTTCCCAGCTTATTCTTCTGGACCCGGAAAACAGGATGCTCCTGCAAAAGCGGTCTCCCGGAAAATACTGGTTCCCGAACCGTTATACTTACTCCGTAAGCGGCACCGTTGCAAACGAGACCTATGAAACCTGCATTGCGCGAGAAATGCTTGAGGAAATAGGAATCTCCGTCCCGTTCAGGAAATTGTTCAAAATCCCCTGTATTCTGGAAAACAAAGGAGCGTATCATACGGTATTTTCAGGTAGGTGCTCGGAAGAGACTAGAAACCTCATAAAGTATGACCCTGAAGAAGCCGTCTCTATCGAATGGGTAGAACTTGAAGAACTGCACAGGGCTGTCAAAACAGAACCCCACAAATACACTCCTTCTCTGAGGGCAGGGATAACAAAAATATTCGAAGAAGGATGCGAAAAGTACCTTTTTTAACACCCTCAAAACTCATTTTCGCCCAATACCTGTTTTGAGCCCGCATACTCCCCAATGATAGGTATATTTTCCCCGCAGACAGGGCACGTCTTTTCTGGAGTTATTTCGTATTTTTCTATATCAAAATAACCTCGCAAGATCAATAATTTGCCGCAATTCGGACAGAAGGTGTTGTTGCGGTCGCTACCAGGGACATTGCCCATATAGACATATTTCATCCCTTCTTCGGTTGCGATTTTACAGGCATCCTGCATGGTTTTTACAGGTGTGGGAGCAAGATTCTGCATTTTATATTGAGGGTGGAAACGCGTAAAGTGCAGGGGAGTGTCAGCCCCGAGATTTTTATAAACCCATTTCGAAAGCTCCCTTAGCTCGTCAAGGGAATCATTTACTCCGGGTATGATCAGAGTCGTAATCTCCACATGGATTCCGAGAGCCTTTGCAAGGGCAGAAGCTTCAAGCACAGGAGCCAGTTTTGCGCTGGCAACATCGTGATAGAACTTTTCATTGAAAGCCTTGATATCAATATTAGCAGCATCAAGATAAGGCGCAATATGCTTCAGAGGCTCGGGAGTTATATACCCATTTGTTACATAAACCGTACCAAGCCCGGCTTCTTTTGCCAGTTTTGCACTTTCGTAGGTATATTCGTGCCAGATAGTGGGCTCATTGTAAGTCCAGGCAATGGACTTGGAACCTGAAAAAAGCGCCCTGTCCACAAGTTCTTCCGGAAGGATATCCTTCGTATATGCATCTTCCAGACAGACCTGAGAAATTGACCAGTTCTGGCAGTGTTTACAGCGGAAATTACATCCTATGGACCCGACCGAATAAACATAGGACCCGGGATGGAAATGGTAAAGCGGTTTCTTCTCTATAGGGTCTATTGCCTCACTTGAAACGGTACCGTAAATAAGAGAATACAGGTCCCCTTCCCGGTTTTCCCTAATCCCGCAAAAGCCTCTTTTTCCGGGTGCAATCCTGCAGCTCTGGGCACAGAGACTGCAGTGAACTTTATTGTCTCCGAGCTTCTCATAGAACATGGCTTCCTTTATCACATCAATCCCCATTTAGTGATTGTCGTTTTGGGTAATAATGGTTACTGTAAGAGATTTTACAGAGAGAATAAGAAAATAGAATAACTCTCGTTTAAGTAATAAAAAAAGCTGCAAAAAAGAGTTGCATTTCAGGAAAGAAAATACTGACCCGAAGACGAAAGTTTTATCCTGCAGCGGGATTTTACCTCACTAATCTCAAACTACTTTCCATGCAAACACAATTCTTGACCCGTCTTTCATATCAAGGGCACGGAAAACCTCAAGCCCGTAACTGCCCAGCATATCGATGTATTCGCTAAAGGGGACGCTGTTTTCGAAACTATACTCTGTGT
>DUIO01000027.1:0-2400 GCA_013330315.1 Methanosarcina sp.
TTATGTTCGCAAGCCCCTCCGCAGTTCCTGCAGACATTGAAAGTATTTTGGTTACTTCCTTTAAAAGACTTGTGGAAATTATCATATATGTTCGTGGGTATTTTTTTGAATATCAACCTAAAAAACTCCTGTTATATGAAACCGGGGATATTGGTTATATTTTTTAAGCCATACTTACATTTATGTTCTACCAAAGCCTTTTTTTCATACTTATAAAAAAATTAATAGATTTGAATGCAAAGTAAAATTATAATAATTTATAATCTTTTGACGATCAACTGAGTATAAAAAATTTGCTATGCTCACAAAACTTTTTACGCAATTTAAAACCTAAATTACATAAAAAGTTATGTATAGAAAAAGTACCCCTTGGTTTAAGAGTCCGTAAACTAAATTATAAGCAGTTTTATTGTGTTAATTAACAGGTTATTTAACTGTAAGGATAAAGTATACAGCGTATGTTTCAAAAACAAACTTTAAAAAATAAGCTGCGGGCTCGGAAAACTATGTTGCGATATTATTCTGCCCTGGATTCCGAATCTTCGTTAAAAGATATTATTATTTTACCCTAAATTTTTTATTTACGGAGAATTATTCAGTCAGGGCAGAAATTTTGTACCATTTAATAAGTTGAAATGTATAGTGGTTATAGATTGTTTCCCAAACTAAATAATGTATTTATGCATGTATACTTAACGATTTAATTATAATTGTGTCCATTTTAAATGGACATATTAAATATAATAATAAGCTATCGGACTTAGCAACCTTTATATATTTTTTGATTTTATTTTTAAGAGAGATCTGCAATTCAGCTAATTTGGTGGACATAATATTATGTTACATGTTACAGGTGCATGGTTTCACTCCTGGCAGCCTGTTGGTGATGTGTATGGATGTTAGTAAAAAACTTTTAATAGTAACTTTTACAATGTTTGCTTTATTAACTGTACTTTTAATCGTCGCATCTCATACCATCCTGTTATCAAGCTTCTCCAATCTCGAAACCCGGGACACAATCAAGAATACCGAGAAAATTGAGCAGGCAATTGCCTGGGAAGCCTTATCCATGGATAGAACTGCCAGGGATTGGGCTTACTGGGACGATACGTATTACTTTGTAAATACTCTTAGTCCTGAATACATAGAATCTAATCTTGATAATAGTACCCTTTACGATCTGGACCTAAATATTATGCTTTTTGTGAACAGGTCCGGAGCCATAGTTTATCCGATGTCCGTAGATTTGATAAATAGAGAACAAATGCCTGTACCCTCAGGGCTTTTTGAAGGAATTGAGAGCAAAATCCTTACAGCCCGGAGAAATGAGGATTATATCCAGGGAGTCATACTGCTTGACGAAGGCCCGATGCTTATCGTTGGCCGTCCTATATTGAAAAGTTTTGAAGAGGGGCCTTTTGCCGGAACCCTCATTCTTGGAAAATATATTGATGACTCTTATCTTTCTTCTCTTGAAAAGCGTACTCAATCTTCTTTATCCGTCTATACTTTAGATCAGGAGGTACCTGAAGATTTCAAATATGTATTTAACGAAACTACTAAGGAAGAAAAAACTGTTGTTAACGTTCTTGGGGATGACAGAGTTGCCGGATATTTCGCACTTAGAAATACTACCGGAAGCCCTGTAGCCATTGTAAGAGCAGATTATCCACGCGAACTTTATGCACAGGGTAAAAAGACGTTGATCTATATCTACGCTTTTCTATTACTTACCGGCATAGCTATAGGGACTGCGACCAAATTCAGCCTCGATCGCCTTCTTGTTTCAAGATTGATTGCCATTGATAGTTTTCTTGAGAAAGTAAAAAAAGAAAAAGACACGTCAAAGCGGCTTGAAATGGAAGGAGAAGACGAAATTCACAGGCTTTCAAAAGGCATCAACGAAATGCTTTCCGGCATAAGGCTTGCAGAGCAGGAACTTAAGTCAAGGGAGTATGAAAAAAAATTTATTCTTGACTCTCTCGAAGAAATAGTAGTGCTCAGAGATCCTGGATTCAATGTTCTGTGGGCAAACCAGACAGCCTTCAAAAATAAGGACCTCTTAATGGGAGAACTAAAAGAACTGACCTCTGATAGCTCGGTAGTTTCAGGTAAACGTATAGAAGCTGAGAGTAAAGAGATCTTGCAGAAGTCCGGGTATCCGCATGCCACCGAGACTTGCAACTGTGCAGACAGGGAATTCACTACTTCAGAAGGAAAAACATGGCTTCTCAGATCAAAACCCGTATGTGACGAAAACGGAAAAACTATTGCAGTTCTGGAAACCGGAATAGAGATTACAGAACGAAAGAATTACGAAACTGAGCTCTGCCGCGCAAAACAGGATGCAGAAGTTGCAAATCGTACCAAAAGCGAATTTCTTGCAAACATGAGTCACGA
>DUIO01000027.1:2411-4414 GCA_013330315.1 Methanosarcina sp.
AGCTCCATTACAGTACTTTCTGGATGGTTGACGTATTTGCTGAAGTCCGGGACATGCTATTCCCGTTTGCAGTGAACAAAGGAATAAAAATAGAGCTTGAGGTTGAAAACAGCCTGCCACGAGTTTATGCGGATCGAGACAGAATCCTGCAGGTCATGAGCAATCTGATGACGAATGCAGTTAAGTTTTCGAATGAAAATGGGTGTGTTAAGGTTAAAGCGGTGCAGAGCGGCGGTTTTATTAAAGTAACCGTATCTGATGAAGGAATCGGTATTGCAGCAGCTGACCATNNAAAAATGAATGACAAAAATGAATGACAAAAATGAATAAACCTGGACTTAAGTTTAAAAAATATATCGGGTCAAAAACATCAGGATCGACCCGGTAGTTTTTTTTGGTAGCTTACTGGCTTTTTGTTCCAGGAGACAGGTGCATTTCCAAGATATGTTCCTAAGTCTATAAAATACTCATTATTGTAGTAATACCATATCTCCACAGCTGGATATGCACCATTCCGGTATTGATCATAATCAATATCCGATGAATCTGCAGCTACCAGTTTCGAGGTATTGTCATCATAGTAAGGTCCGTCAGTCGGGTCCAGGGGGAACCATTCTCCATCCTCATAAACCTCCACCCAGGCATGCCCGCCGCTGACCTCCCCGAAATCGACTTTTCCTATAGCAACCCTTACTGTGCTCTCATTGTATTCCTCCGAGGCGATAAGAAGAGAAGCCAGAGTATTTGCCTGTTCCTCACAGTCACTGGCAGGTTCTCCGTACACGGGGTTGCTTGAATAAATAGCTGTCTCGTTAAGGAACTCAGCTGGTGTGAGCCATTTTTCTTCCTTATCATTCAGGGTTTCATCCGAGACCCAGGTCCAGGAGGTAGCTGCTTCGTAAATCTCGTATTTATTATCAAGACCGTTTTCTTCGAGGTAAAATTTCACAGCTTCGGAGTCCGGGGTGACATATGCCTGGTAATTGGAGATTATATTCTCATACTGCACCGGTATTTTTTCCTCAAAGCTGTTCAGTTCATTTCTGTCAGGGATTCCTCTTCTTACAGGTTCTTCTTTGACCTGAGCAGGACGCATGGGGCTACCCTTCCTGAAAACCGGCTGGTTGTCCTGTATCACAGGTTGTCTGTTTTGCATAATATTTACTTCAGGCAAACCGAATTTTAAGTTCAGGTTTTCAATATTGTAACTTGCATTTTTAATGAGATCCATTAAGTTGAAGCACTCGCTTCCCGAAAGCCTGTTACTGCTGAATGAGCAGTATGGTATAATATTACCCGCAATAGCTGCATCGAAAATAACATTGCTTCCGACAATGTCATGGAAACCAGTAGTAAGGTTTGTTTTCTGATCCATTTCGAAATTTCCTGCATCCAGGCTTTCGCAGGCACAGACAGCTACTGCCGCTATAAAGGCAGCCAGCAAAACTATAGAACTTTTTCTCATACTGTTACCTACCATCCTGTATCTCCCCACATCTAAAAAATTCGGTTTTTGTAAACCTGCAGGTCAGTACAAAGCCAGGTTTACATCTGCTGCAAAAAAAAGTTTAGAGCTCCCTGATTCCATAAGGATTCAAGCAGCCCTTCTGTTTCGGCAGTGCACTTTTTACCTTTCCTTAAAAAATAAAGGGATTGCCCTCCTCTCTTTTAAACTTCGCTTATCCGGTTCATTCGTACCTCAATGCATCTACGGGCTTTAATTTTGATGCCCTGTAAGCAGGTACTACTCCTGAAGCCACACCTATTACGATCGCAAGGATTAGCCCGAAAGCCATCAGATCAGGAGCAAGGTATAAGCCAGAATCGCTCCCACCTCCCATCATGGTCATACCAAGCAATGGGAATAGGGTCGAAACAAAGGCTCCCAGAATAACTCCAAGGATGCCTCCGACAAGCCCTACCATTGCGGAGTTAAAAAGAAAGATCATGAGGATATCCCTGTTTTTAGCCCCGATAGCTTTCATGGTCCCTATTTCCTTTGT
>DUIO01000016.1 GCA_013330315.1 Methanosarcina sp.
GTAATATAATTTTCAACTACTTTATAGTAATATAATTTTCAATTATACTGATTTTTTAAAATCTGAAACGCCTTTCTCATGATTGTGATATTTAAGAAAGATTAACCCTTTTTCTTCATTCCGTATTTGTATTTGAATCCCATCGTGTAAGCATATTTCATTATTTTCGGATAATTTTGAATAACCAGAATGTAAATTGACCTAAACGAATATAAATTATGAGATAATAGATATTTAAAGTTAAATAATAACTATAAAAAACTATTATTTCTTTTTGAAGACTGTTAAGTCCAAAAATAGTAACATTTATATCATGTAAAAGAGATATCTGTAAAAGAGTATAGATTATTGCCAAATACTTTACTCATTAATGAGTACAAAAAGAGAAGGGTGGAGGAAGTGGGGGTTATGAAAAGAACTATCTTTTCCGAAACCGGAGCAAAGAATATAAAATGCACTGCCTGTATAAGGTCAATGGCTGTATCAAGAATATTTTCATTTTCACAGCTGATGCGAAGCAGGCGAATTCCGGAGAGAAAAAAGTCAGCAATGGCTGAGAGTAAGACCCTTGAAATAGAAATAGATCAGAAGAATAATTATGGTGATGCAATATACAGGATTCCACTATTTTCTTTGCCTGCATTAATAAGGATAAGAGCGACTGATAAAGAAGGAAACACTATTGAAGTTACATATTGATCAACTGGATTCTTTCAGTGTTTAATATGCCGTCAACTACTCGCTACTGAAGTAGCAAGCATGGATATATCCTTATAGATTATCCGTATGGGTGGTTGACAAACATCCCTGAGATTCCACGTTACACCTGAAATTTCGTTTATACCTGAAATCTCGTGTTCGATGTTCTACGTTTCTAGCACCATTCAAATCTGCATTCATCTCAAAACCGCAAACTTCACAGTGGAACTTCAATCCTTTTCTATTATTTAGAGATATGATTGCAACTGTTACATGTTTGAGATGTATATTCAGGATTTACATACTCTACGAGGATTCCGACCTATTTAGCTTTATATTCAATGAAACTCTGTAGTTGCCTGAAGGCCCGACTGTTATGTAAATAACGTTGTTTCTTTCTAACATTAGTGGTAACACGAATGTTAGTCAAATCTTCAAGACCGATTCCTCCAGCCACTAAAGTAACGGGAATCCTGCTTATTTATCTTGAAGGGAAATTTCCCTTTATTTATACTCTAATTAATTTTCCTCGTTATCTGTCATCCTGAATTGTCCTATAATTTTTCCTTCGCCTATTGGGAAATAAAACTTACAAAGTTCAATAAGAGATATTTAATAAAATAGGGTAATATTAAGAATTAGGGGAAAATATGAGGTCTGGGAGTATAAAAAGCCTGATTACCGAAACAATAAGAGAATGGATAAAAGATGATGCAAAAACCCACAGTGCTGCACTGTCATTCTATTTTGTGTTAAGCCTTCCGGCTCTTCTTTTATTTTCAGTGTCCATAGGGAGTATTTTTTTAAAATCAAAGAAGATCCAGGACAATATCATTGAGTATATACAGGGACCCGTTGACCAGAGTATGATCGATATGATAAAGGCGCTTTTTGAAAATACCCCTGAAATCGATTTCCTCTCAATAGGAGCATTACTCGGTTTTTTGATTCTGCTCTGGAGCGCAAGCAATGTTTTCAGGCAATTAAAAAACTTCCTTGAAAAAGCCTGGGGTATCGAACCTGTCGAGCCCAATACCATTAAAGACTTTATAAAGGATGCAATTGTCTCTTTTTTCATAGTCGTAGGCTTCGGAGGGCTCCTTGTACTCAGCATAATTGTCGAAGGAATCCTGTATGCAGTTTCGGTTATGTTCCAGGAAGTTTTTCCTTATTCACCATCTATTGCCCAGTATACAGGCTCGATAGCCAGTTTCCTGATTCTTGTGCTGTTTTTCATGCTTGTATACAGGATATTGCCTGACTCAAAACTTAACATGAAACCTGTTTTTGTAGGATCGCTTGTAACAGTAATTCTCATAACCATAGGCAAGTATGCAATGGGCTTATATTTCGTATACATTAATCCTGCAAGTGTTTATGGGGCAATCGGATCGATCGTAGCTTTATTTCTCCTGATTTACTATTCTTCAATTATGATCACAATCGGCGCGGAGTTCACAAAAGTCTATTCGGAATCTTGATGAACCTATTTTAAAGAAATTACTTAATATCCGGAGAAATTGTATGACCGAAACTGTCGTTCTATTCCTTCCTTTTCCGTTAAATTGCTGACAATCGAAAATACAGCCTCTTTACCTTTATATCCGACACGCCACATGCAGTTTTACAGGCAAAGGAGAACCACCCTTACAGGTGACCATGACCTTTACTGTTGACTGTCCGTTCCTGTATAGTTCTCTGACCTGCCCGGTAAAAACTTTTAAGAATTCTAAGTTGATAATTCAGTTGCTGTTTCCAGCAGGGATATTCTTGTAGACGCGGTGATAAAGATAAATATTATTTTTATCGGAAACTTCTGTCTTTTCAGAAAATTCTATTCTATCAGCTCTATTTCTTTAGTAAATTCTGCCTCCTCAGAAAGTTCCCCTATTTTAATCTAAAAAGATAGATTATTCTTAGAAATTCACAGCCTACCCTCTAAAAAGCAGTCGGATTCAAAAATAATCCGCATATTATTTTGATTTATATAGTTATAAAGATCGAAACTTCACCTAAATTTTATAATTTAGATAAGTTCCGGCGCGTAAATAAAATTTAAGTGTTAATGGGATTTTTCTCACACTTCAGGGTGCCAGCGTTCCATATGCTTTCTGTGAGTTTCAAGGCCAAAAATCATACAGGCTTTATTGATTCAAAGTTGCTGGTCCAGGGTATTCGATAGGACCTCGAATCTAATTCAAGTCCGGAAACTATAAAATAACAAAAAGAGATTATTTCAGGCAAAAATTCTGTTAGGGTCGGGAAATTCTGCCAGAACTATGCATTTATTTGATTTTAAAGAAGCTGTATTTTTAAGAAGCTGTAGAGGATTTTTGATGTTTTGCAAAAGTAATTCAAAAAAATATAAGGACCTTCTTCCCGGAATCGGGATGAAGGCGGTGGTTTACGGGGAAAAGACTCTCATGACTGAGTTCCTTTTAAAATGCGGAAGCGTTCTTCCTCCCCACGAGCACATTCACGAACAGACCGGTTATCTGGTATCAGGAAAAATTCTTTTGACTTTTGAGGGAGAAACATATGAAGTAAACCCGGGTGATTCATGGAACATCCCTGGTGGCGTAATCCACAGTGCTGAAGCTCTGGAGGATTCCGTGGCAATTGAGGTTTTTACTCCTAGAAGGGAAGAATATCTCGAGTGAAAAATATCGAGTGAAAAATGAAAATAAGGGACGAAATAGTTTTGAAGTGGAGGTCTTCGGGATTTTTTTTGAAATTTTTACTCGCTTAAAATTCATTAAATCTTTCAGAAAATCAATAATAAGATAACTCATTTTTCNNTCATTACAATAAGCTCTGTGCGGATAATATAAGAGTCGTTATGGGTTTAATACGGGTATTAATCTTTCACTTTTCAAATTTCGCTGAGCTGGAACCGGAGATATGTCAATAATTACCCAAGAATAGTTTTTTATGTAATTCCTATAATTTTTCTTTATAGGGGAGTTAGAGATGGGTAAGGAATACATTCCACCGGGTTTTACAGATGCTCTTGACTTTAGATTCATGGATGCACTTTTCGGAAGAAGGGCACGCCGTTTTTTTATGGGGGCTTCAATTCCGGACGGTTATTTTAAGTATACGTCAAAATATGATCCTTTGCCTCTTACGGAATGGGAGCAGATGACAGTCCTGTCTGCAGTTGCAGGCAATACGGGATGGCATAACCTGATAATGCGCGGGGAAAGGTATGCTCCTGCCCTTTCAAATTATGCCTGTACCGCCGGAGGGCGCACTTTTCCTTCTGCAGCAGGCTTTCATACAAGTGAGGTTTTCTTTACGGATGATACCGGAGTTTACTTTTTTGAGACACGTGATGCTCCTGAGATGACAGTGCGTTCGGGAGACGGAACTTTCGATGCCGAGGAGCTAATTAAAGCCCACAGGACAAGGGTCCGTAAAATTTCGGATGGAAGGCTGAAAATCCCTCCAGAGATCCTNNTAGAAGGGCTTGAGAAGTTCAGTGGGCTTGTTGATGTGGAAAATCCTTTGCCTTTAAGTTTTCTTGAGTTGTGGTCTTTTTCCGAAGCCACTGCAGAGCTTTCGATTGCCTGTTATGCAGGCATGCTTATGCTACAGGCTATGGGACTGGGTGGCTGGATGTTTAATGGTGTGGACCCGTTTTCAGTTCTTGGGGCAAGTGGAAATCCTGAAGTTCCAGGGCTCGGATTCAGGTATGATACCGACGAACGCTGGGCACTTCCTAACCCCACAGGGCTTCCGGGAGTTTTTGAAAGCTATACTCCTCCTCACTACAGGGATATGCGTCATGCAGTCGATGTCCTTACCGAAAGGAAATTCGGGAAAGGCGGACCTTTTAATTCCGACACTCCGGGCTACTACAGAGATACAAGGGCAGTCCGAAGCAGTGCCGTACCCCATAATGAAGAGTTCAGGGAATGTGTTGCCCTGCAGGCCCAGTACATTTATGACCGTTTTGGGAAGTTTCCGGGTACAGTCCCGAGTATTCTTGTTATGCCATATCTTCAAGCCCATCACCTGGACCTTGATTTCTATTA
>DUIO01000044.1 GCA_013330315.1 Methanosarcina sp.
TAAATATAAGAGGGCGTTGGATTACCCCCTACGGGAATGGAACTTCTTTTTTGTAAACTTGAGGGTGCAAAGCGATAAAGGCCGGGGGGGAATAGTAATTGTAGAAAATTTCAAGCGGCTTTTTCAGAGAGGGGACAATGACGCGATTTATAGAGCTTGCAGAGCTTTTTGAAGAGCTTGAAAAGATTACGTCCCACAAAGAAATAGTAAGGAAAATTGCCGAATTTTTTAGGGGACTCGACGGGAATGAGGTGAAAGACAGTGCATATCTTTTTCTTGGAAGCATAGGGCCTGCCTTCGTAAACACAACACTGGGAATTAAGGACAGGCTTGCTGTAAGAGCTATTGCAGCAGCATATGAAGTTTCAGAAGATGAGGTCAAAAGGAGGTATGCAAGGACAGGAGATCTGGGAGATGTGGTTTTTGAGATCAGCAAGAAAAGAGAAGCTTCTCTCAGTATTGAAGAGGTATTTCAAAGGCTCGGACAGATAAAGGAAGCCTCAGGTAAAGGGAGCCAGGAGGGCAAGACCTGGCTTCTTTCGGATATCCTGCAAAAAGCCACTCCCGAAGAAGGAAAATATATCGTAAGACTTGTCCTCGGAAGGCTCAGGCTGGGATTTGGAGACCAGTTTTTGCTTGAAGCCTTCTCTATTGCCTTTACAGGAGACAAAAAACACGCAGGAAAAATAAAAGAGAGCTATAGCGTCTGTACGGATATAGGAGAGCTTGCAAAAGCCCTTGCAGAACACGGGACAAGAGCTCCGGGAATTTTCTCCATAAAACCCGGAATACCCGTAAAATCAATGCTTGCCCAGCGTGTTGAAAGTTTTGAAGAGCTTGAAGCAAGAATTCAGGGGAAAAAAGCAGCAGAAGAGAAATACGATGGAGAGAGAATACAGATTCACAAAAAAGGGGACGAAATCAAAGGTTTTTCCCGCAGGCTTGAAGATATTACTGCCCAGTACCCTGATGTTATTGAGGCGGTAAGGAAAAGTGTCCTTGCGGATCAAATCGTACTTGATGGAGAAATAGTTGCATATGTCGAACTGGAAAAAGATGGTAATCGGATAGAAGAGTTTTACCCTTTCCAGAAGCTCATGCAAAGGCGCAGGAAGTACGAGATTGAAAAGTACAGGGAGAAGTGTCCCGTTGCAGTTTTCTTTTTTGATATTCTTTATCTGAATGGAGAATCTCTATTAAAAAAACCCTATCCTGAAAGAAGATCTTTGCTTGAGACTCATGTTGTCGTGCGGGGAATAGTTCATATTGCCAGGAGAACTGTTACCGAGAGCATTGGGGAGATTGAGGAGTTCTTTGACGAGACCGTCGAAAAGGGGCTTGAAGGAATCGTGGTCAAATCAATGGGCGACGATTCTTATTACGAAGCTGGGAAAAGGAGCTGGCTCTGGTTCAAATGGAAACAGGAATACTCGGAGGGAATGAGAGAGACCTTTGATCTCGTAGTTGTCGGGAGCTATTACGGGAGGGGGAGGAGAAAAGGGTCTTTTGGAGCTCTCCTGTGTGCGGTCCTGAATGAAGAGGAACAGCGGTTTGAAACCCTGACTAAAGTAGGCACAGGTTTTACCGAAATAAATGCAGTAGAAATCAATAATCTGCTTTCAACCCATGTTGTAAGTGAAATTCCAAAGAATGTATCCATAAAAAAAGGTATGATGCCTGATATATTCATAGAACCGGCAATAGTTATCGAAGTCCTTGGATCGGAAATTACAAACAGCCCAGGGCATACTGCAGGAGAAGGAGAAGAAGGAACAGGGCTCGCACTGCGTTTTCCCCGTTTTTTACGCATACGTTACGACAGGGCTCCTTATGATGCTACAACAGTGAAAGAAATCAGGTACTTGAAAAACGGGGCCTGAAAACAGGCAACGGAAAAAAAACGGGAATAGAGAAGAAAAATGGAGAACAAAAGGGGAAAACGGGGAGAAGAGATACAAAAAGGAGTGGGAACCGTTGAGAAACCGTGAGATTGCTGAATTGCTATACGACGTTGCCGATATTATGGAATTCCAGCAGATAGAGTGGAAACCACGAGCTTATAGACGAGCAGCTCAGAACATAGAAAACTTTGGAGAAGATATAGAAAAAGTCTATGAAAAGAAAGGAAAAAATGGACTGACAGAGATTCCGGGCGTAGGCGAATCTATTGCCGATCATATAGCCGAATACCTGGAAACAGGCAAGGTTGAAAAATTCGAAGAGTTGAAAGGAAAAGCTCCCTCAGGTACTGCCGAGCTGATGGAGATCAGAGGTCTTGGCGCAAAAAAGATGAAAAAGCTTGCCGATGCCCTTGAAATAAAAACCATGTCAGACCTGAAAGATGCGGTTAATAATCACAGGATCAGGAGGCTTGAGGGCTTTGGAGAAAAAAGCGAAGAAAATATCGCAAAGGCAATTGAAAACTATGAAAAAAGCCATTCCAGAATAGCACTCGGAAAAGCGCTCCCACTCGCCGAAGAAATCATATCTTCCCTGAAAGCCGAACTGAGTATCAGAGCCCCGGATATAGACCTCTCAAAGATTATCTATACAGGTTCTCTGCGAAGGCTGAAAGAGACAATAGGGGACATTGATATCCTTGCAGAAGCGAATGAAGAACAGGCATGGAAAATGATGAACGCCTTTGTTTCCCTTCCTGAAGTGGGTCAGGTCATCTCAAAAGGCAGGACAAGAAGCAGCATAATCCTTAAAGAAGGGTTTGGCATTGACCTGAGGATAGTCCCGCCTGAAAGTTACGGGGCAGCTCTTCAGTATTTCACGGGCTCAAAGGAACATAATATAGAACTAAGGAATATCGCCCTCAGAGAGGGTTACAAGCTTTCCGAATACGGGCTATATTCAAAGAACTCGGGTGAACAGGTAGCGGGCAGAAGTGAAGAAGAAATCTACAGAAAGCTCGGGCTTGAATATATAGTACCCGAACTCCGGGAAAATAGAGGAGAACTTAAGTCTGCAGTAAGAAATGAGCTTCCCAGGCTTGTGAATGCAGGAGACCTCAGGGGAGACCTGCATCTGCATACAAACTATAGCGAAGGTGTAGAAAACCTTGAGACAATGATAGAAAGAGCCGAAGCTATGGGGTATGAATACATTGCCGTCACGGACCATTCACGTTCCCAGAGGATTGCAAACGGAATGGACATTGAAACCATGAAAGCCCAGTGGAAAGAAATTGAAGAATTGTCAAAACACTTCAGGATAGAGATTCTCAGAGGCTCGGAGGTTGAGATCCTTAAAGACGGAAGCCTTGACTATCCTGATGAAATCCTTAAAGAGCTTGACATCGTGGTAGGAGCGGTTCATTCAGGCTTTGCAACATCGGAGAGGGAGATGACAGGAAGAATTGTTACTGCCCTCGAAAATAAAAATCTTGATATACTTGCCCACCCCTCGGGCAGACTGCTCGGAAAAAGGGAGGCTTATTCCGTTAATTTCGGCAAGGTCTTTGAAGCTGCAGCTGTAAACGGAAAAGTTATGGAGATTAATTGCCAGCCCTCAAGGCTTGATCTCAATGATGAGCTTATCTTCAGGGCAAAAGATTACGGGCTGAAATTTTGCATTTCAACTGACAGCCACACGGCATCTGACCTTGCTTCCATGCGTTACGGGCTTGGACAGGCAAGAAGGGGGTGGCTTGAAAAAGAAGATATTGTAAATACTTACCCCTGTTCCAGGCTTAAAGAGATTTTCAAAAAACTCCGCGACTGACAGGAAAAATCAATGTCTCTATCCCGAGATAGTGGAAAAACTAATAAAGGAATAAAAGTTCAAATTAATATAAAACCAATTAAACAAAAGGCAAAAGGTTACGATAATGGTTTCAAAGGACCTCCCCTTTACAAAAGAAGATATCCTCAAAATAATGGAGAAATATCCCACTCCTTTTCATATCTATGACGAAAAAGCCATCCGGGAAAACGCCAGAAGGATGAAATCTGCATTTAAAGATGTCCCTGGCTTCAAGGAGTTTTTTGCCGTAAAAGCCCTTCCCAACCCGTTTATCCTTAAAATCCTTAAGGAAGAAGGTTTCGGGGCAGACTGCAGTTCCCTTCCTGAACTGATCCTTGCAGAAAAAGCAGGAATGACAGGTGATTATATCATGTTCAGTTCCAATGATACACCGTCCGAAGAGTTCGTAAAAGCAAAGCAGCTTGGCGGTTTTATCAACCTTGACGATATCAGCCATATTGATTACCTGGAAAAATCTGCAGGGCTCCCTGATATAGTTTGTTTCAGGTACAACCCCGGACCCTTAAAAGAAGGAAATGCAATTATCGGAAAGCCTGAAGAGGCAAAGTACGGCTTTACACGGGAACAGATGTTTGAAGGGTACAGGATCCTGAGGGATAAAGGCGTGAAGCGTTTCGGGATGCACACCATGGTTGCTTCTAACGAGCTTAACCCTGACTACTTCGTTGAAACCGCAAGGATTCTCTTTGAGCTTATAGTTGAAATCTCAAAAGAACTTGAAATACAATTTGAGTTCGTAAACCTGGGCGGAGGAATAGGAATCCCTTACAGACCAGAGCAGGAGCCGGTCTCCCTCGAAACCGTGGCAAAAGGTGTAAGAGAAGCCTACGATGCCACGATTACAGCTAACGGACTTGCCCCTCTAAAGGTT
>DUIO01000014.1 GCA_013330315.1 Methanosarcina sp.
TTGCCAGCGGCTTTGAGAAAAAAGGCATAGCCGTAATCGGAGATTTTGCCCTCGCACATTCCGGCATACTCGGGCTCTTAAATGCCATAAGTGAAGGCTATGAAGTGCTTGTGCTGGTACTCCAGAACGAAGTTGCAGCCATGACAGGGGGCCAGAAAGTTCCTGACCTCAGGAAAGTTGTAGAATCGTTCGTGCCTGACGTTTCGTTTTTTGATATGGGCACTGAAGGAGAAAAAGAAGATTCAGACCGGGAAAAAGAGAGCAAAAACCAAACTATAGAGAAAATCGAGGAAAAATCCGGAAACGAAGTAAAAAAACAGATATCAAGCTCAAAACTTCCGGACCTTATCCGGGAGAAACTCGCCCTTCCCGGGATTTCAGTCATTTTCATAAAAGCTAGGTGCGGGAAATACTGAATTTTGATAGGGCCTGAAGCACTGATAGAGCACTGAAATCTTCTATTTTAACTTAGATTTTTTATTTTCTTCTCAGTCTACATTAGTAATATATTTACACTATAATTCTTAATTACATTTATATTTTTTTATGAACTTTATCGACTTTATTCTCCAAAACAGTCTGCTTTTTTCTCAATGAATTCAAAAAAATTCATCTATATTTTCAAATCTTTTTCTACATCGGAGCGCTCATAAATAGAATTAGTTATGAATTTTCGCTATCATTAGCCCCCCATATTTATAAGATAACTTCAAACAGCTTCGAAGTTTAACAAAAAGATAAATGCTTTGTGGAAAAATAAATAACTAAAGAGAAACAATTAATGCTAGGGAATTAGGGCATACTTCAGTATTTTGAATGGATAATTACGATAAATAATATACCAAAAAGGGGAATTGAAGGGGAGAAAAAATTTGAACAGAAAATTCCATATTCTACTTCTACTGGGGTTTTTACTGCTTATCGCTGGCGTGCTTCTTAATATCACAAGAGATCCGCTTATCCTCAGCTCGGGTGCCGTAGCCGCGCTATTTGTGATCTTACTTTTCAGAATAGATCCTTTAAGCCCACATGAATGACAGGGACAAAGAGGACTTTTCTTTTTTACATATAAAAACCAACAATTTTACGCCTAACTTATTTTCTACCAGTTTTGCCTGAGGTATAGATGATGGACCGCAAAATCAGATTGGTGTCAGTCTACCTGATGCTTTTGCTCTTTGTCTTTTTTGCTGGCTGCTTCAGTGAGAACGCAGACCAGGACATGCCCGGCTACGCCGCAGATATACTTAAAACAGAAGCCGTAACTTATTCAGGGTTTCTGGGTCAGGGTGCCTCCCTGCCGATAGATTACAACCTGGAGTCCATAGATATTGAGTTAAAAGCTCCTCCCTATGAGTTGCCCCTGGAAAAAAATGAAATCTCTAATTATGGTGCCTTTTCTGCAAGTATCCCTCTGGATGCTCCGGCTTTTGAGGTGCTGGAAAACAACGGTTTTGTTGTAATAAAAAACCCTTATAACCCTACAGAAGAGGATATAACCTCAATGTATGTGACCCTCAAAGAAGAGGAAATCCCTATCTTTATTACAACCGATTCCCTGCTGCACCTCTATCATATCCAGTTTGACGAGACTCTGCGCCAGATAGAGGAAAAAGAGTTCTACAATACCCTCTGGGAGACAGATCTCGCCCTTCTGAACGCCTCGGTAGAAAAATATAACAGCGCGTCAGGAGAAGAAAAGGAAGCTGCCAGAAGAAACGCAGCCTATTTTGCCGTTGCTTTGAGCCTGCTCGAGCCAAAACCTGCACAGGTACAGGCAGCAGAAGATTCCTACGGTTTTGTTGACGAGGCTCTTTTCCCTGCAGGTTCTGAAAACAGGTATCGGTTTGAGGTTCCGCAATTTGCAAAAGCAGAGGTTGAAGCAGAACTGGCTCTCATAGAGGCGCATGAAGGTTTTGTAACCTCTCCGATTTTCCTTTACGAGGAAGATTATTCCCAGTACGTACCGAGAGGTCACTACACCCGCTCCGAAAAGCTGCAAAATTATTTCAAAGCCTTTATGTGGCACGGTAGAATGAGTATGCTCCTGAAAAGCGAACTGATCAAATCCGAAGACCCTGCAAAAGACGCCCGTATCCAGACAATCCAGGCAGGCTTGATCGCATCGGAACTCGATAATTCACCCGAGCTTCTTGAAAACTGGGACAGGATTTACGGGATCACAGCTTTTTATGTGGGCTTTTCCGATGACCTCGGACCTTACGAGTATATGGAAGCTATGGACCGGGTCTTTGGCAGTGAAGAGAGGGAGTTTAATGAAGCAGTGTCAGGAGAGTTAAAGACCATTCTTGCTGAAAACGAAGGTCCCAAAATCTACGGAGGTACGGGAAATTGTATCCTGCAGCCTCCATTTACTCCGGAACAGGCTGACGAATGCCTTGAAAATACCACAGGTTTCCGCTTTATGGGGCAACGTTTCATCCCTGACTCTTATGTTTTCTCAAACCTGGTAGGAACCTATACAGGCGAATATGAGGGAGAAAAGGAAGAGCCCTTCACTTTCGTAATCTCAGGAGCAGGACGACCTATCCGCGGCTTCCCTCGCGGGCTTGATGCAATGGCTCTCCTGGGTTCGGAAAGGGCTGTTTACTGGCTTGACGAACTGAATGATTCGAGTTACGAAAATTACAGTGTCCGGTACGTAGAGCTAAATTCGGAATTTTCTAACTTCAGTGCGGCAGACTGGAATAGAAACCTTTACTGGTCCTGGCTTTATTCACTCCAGCCTCTCTTAAAAGATTATGGAGACGGATACCCAACATTTATGCAGACAGATGCCTGGCAGGACAAGGAGTTAAGCACTTCTCTGGCTTCCTGGACCGAACTCAGGCACGATACCATTCTCTACGCCAAACAGAGCTATACTATAGTTGAAGAGTCTGCAATGGAGCCACCCGAAGAAAAACCGGTAGTAGGATATGTAGAGCCAGTCCCCGACTTTTACGCCAGACTGCTTGCACTAACGAAAATGACAAATAAGGGCCTGGACGAAATGGGAGTGCTTGACCCCGATTCAAAGTCAAGGTTCATAGAGCTTGAAAGCATTCTTTCAAGGCTTCAGATAATCTCGGAAAAAGAACTTGAAAATGAAGAGTTGACAGAAGAAGATTACGAATTCATCAAGGACTTCGGAAACCAGCTTGAGGGTGTTATAGCCGATGTCGACGAGAAAGCCAGAAAAACTACGGTAGTAGCTGATGTCCATACCGATGGTAACACGGAAGTTGTTCTCGAAGAAGGGGTCGGATACGTGGATATGCTTGTAGTTGCGTATAAGCTTCCGGACGGCAGGGTCCTTATAGGCGCCGGACCGGTGATGAGCCATTACGAGTTCAAGAGTCCTGTTTCCGACCGCCTGACCGATGAAAAATGGAGGGACATGCTTGAGGCAAATCCGCCTGAGAGGCCGGAGTGGGTTTCCACATACATTCCTTAATTTTAATTTTTNNTATGGAAAGGTATTAATTGGAGAAGTATGAGTAATAATATGTGGGTTATATTATTATAGAAGGCCCTTTGATAAAATCATGAGGTTGCGACAATGTGTAGTGTTGGAGATTCATTTGATATCGATATGGAAGGAAAATTGCCTTTTAAACAGTATGCATGCAAGGAATGTGGGAATAAATTCAAAGGTATTGGCAAGAATGTGAAGTGCCCTTCCTGCCAGTCTGGTAATGTTGAAGAATCCAAATAACCGAATTTTTTAGATATTTATTTTTAGCATGGAAAAATTAGCCTCTTCTAAAGAATTTTTACTAAAGGAGAGTGAAATGCTCCTCCTGCGTGGCACGGCAGGAATAGTGGCTATTGTGAAAGCAGGCCAGAACGGGCAGTACTTTCTGGAAACCGAGAGTGAGGAAATCGTACTGGGATTGGAACCTCACGACCTGATTGTTGCTTCTGCACTTTCAGTTGACGAGAAAACTGAAAAAGGGCTTAAATGCGTTCTCTTCATGATTCGGGAAATCAGGTCGCCGTTAATAGTCCTTCCAAAAAACCATCCTGCATCACCAAGGCTTCCAATAGTAGTGTCGGCTGGTAAAAAAACTGTCCTTAGCTGCAATATCACACCCGGCACACACCCTGACCAGGATGTACTGTGTGGCTCAAATGAATTCAGCGGCCTGGAAGTAACGGGAACAACGGCGGGCGTAGAGATTAAAAATCTGCCACCACAATGTAAAGTACTGAAGGCTAACTTTGATTAATGATATTTTTTCTTATAAGATATTTTGAAAAAAGAGTATTTTGAAAAGAGTGAGAATGAGTAGCTAAAATCATTCTCATTTAAACATTCTAATTTTTGTACGCATTAGATAGAAACTTTTATACATTATATGGAAAACTTCTCTTTTTCACTGGCTGTTTTCTGTTCCTGCTTTACCTGAGTGATAAGCCTTTCGAGCTGTTCGCGGGAGATGCTTTTGTGTTTTTCCTCAGTGCAGACCTTGACTTTTTCGATCAGGGCACAGAGTTCCTCACGCTCAAGGCAGAAGCCAATGCTGTTGATTATGCCCTTCAGAGCTTTTGTGCCTGTATGCTTTCCAACAACAAGGTTGCGCTTTCCGCCAACCATTTCAGGCAGGAACAATTCGTAAGTGCGTGGCTCTTCCAGGATTGCAGCGACATGAATTCCGGACTCGTGGGTAAAGGCATTTTGCCCGACTACGGCTTTGTTTACCGAGGGGGTAATGCATGAGTATTCCGAGACCATGCTGGAGAGAGCTGTCAGTCTGGTAGTATCATAGCGTTCTATCCCGTACTGTACCCTGAGAGCGACCAGGACTTCTTCAAGGGAAGCGTTTCCTGCCCTTTCTCCTATAGCGTTAACTGTCGTATGGAGCTGTTTTGCCCCGGCTTCGGCTGCTGCAAGGGTATTGGCTGTAGCCATGCCAAGGTCATCGTGGCAGTGGATGCAGATCGAGGTATTTACTGACTTAAAGATCTCACTTACAAGATAGTGAGTTGTTGTCGGGTTAAGGATCCCAACGGTATCTGCAATGCTTACGTATTGCACCTTATACTCGTTTTCAACTTCCTTGAAAGCCTGCTTGAGGCGGTCAATCGGAGTACGGCTTGCGTCTTCGGCTGCAAAACGTACTTTTAGGCCGTGATCAGTTGCGTATTCGATAGCTTCCTTGGCGCAGCCGAGCATATCCTCAAAACTTCTGTGGTATTTGTACTTAAGGTGCATATCGGACATTGCAATGAAAATGCTCACGATATCAACGTCACACTCAAGGGCCGCATCTACGTCCCCCTTTACTGCTCTTGAGAGGCAGCAGATCCTTGAATTAAAGCCCTGGTTCGCAATTTCCTTTACGATTTCTTTCTCGTATGCGGAAACTACCGGAAAGCCGGCTTCTATAACCTCAATACCCATGGAATCAAGCTCACTGGCTACTGCCAGCTTCTGTTCTTTCGTGAACACAACGCCAGGGGTCTGTTCCCCATCGCGCAGGGTCACGTCACAGATTTCGATATCAAGGGGGCGATATTCGATGAAGTCCATAAGTGTGTTTCTGGAGTACTGCTCGCTCTCTGACATGGTTACTGTTTCCCGTGATTTTCTAATTAGAGGAATTTTGATTATTTATAATGATATTTATGTCAACTGCCCTAAAAATAACTCAAAAGCCTTGATAAGAAAGCATGAGGCTGGAACGCCGGCAGAAGTCAAAAAGTCTTATGTTTAGCAAGATTAAGCATTAGCTTTACCTACATATGTATAAATGTTTTCCTTGGAGGAAAAGAGTTTCCGAGGCGGTATTACTATATTTTTTGATAAAGCAGTTAAAAAGCGAAAGAAGGGTTTTTCAGGAAAGTTTCCTCTGAACCCTTTCATAAAAACATGTATCTGAGATCCGGACGAAACGTGCAGGATATTTTGATTTCTTTAATTTTACAATATCCTCGGGTCTGATCCTGTAAGATTTCTGTCCGTCAATTGCAATTACAGCCTCTTTTTTATGTTCTGACAACTTTATTGTAATTTCACTATCCGAGGGGATAACCCAGGGCCTCGAAGAGAGTTTGAATGGAGCAACAGGGACAACCACTATTGCATTTACTCTCGGGTTTATGATCGGACCCCCTGCGCTCATTGCATAGGCAGTCGAGCCCGTCGGGGTTGCAAAAACCACGCCATCAGCACGCATCTTATCAAGCAGGCAGTCATTGACGTAGACCTCGAACTGGATAATCTTTGCCGGTTTTGCAGACATTACGGCTATCTCATTGGTAGCTGTCTCAATCAGCTCCCCATTAAGAAAGACATCCACCCGCATCCTTTCGAGATACGAAAAACCGTAAAGGACTTCTTCTATAGTCTCGATCGCATCTTCAGGTTCCACATCCACAAGAAACCCGAGAGTGCCCATATTAATTCCCAGTACAGGGAGCGGGTCTTTCATTTTGGCAATATTCCGCAGGACTGTCCCGTCACCTCCTACACTTATAATGAGTTCGACTCCTTCTTCCCTCATCCTTTCAACAGGAGTCCCTTCTATGCCCAGGACTTCAGCTGTAGCGGTTGAGACATAAATCTGGACTTTCGACTGAAAGTTCTCGATAATATCCCTTACCATATAAAGGACTTCAGGTCTGTCGCAGCGTGATGCAAGCCCTATCTTTTTTATTGCCAAGTTATCCCTCTGAGAGCAAATTCAAGATTTTTTTATGCACGGGCCCGTTAGATGCGACCATTTCCATCCTGGCAGTAACATTATCAGGAAGCCTCAACCTTCTTCCATGTCCATCCGTGACACTCCCTCCGGCTTCTTCAAGGATAAGCTGCCCTGCCGCCACATCGGTTACACGCAAAGCCTTCCGGACATCCACAAAAGCGTCAAGCCTGCCTGAAGCTACATAGCAAAGCTCAAGCGCCACGCTTCCAAACAGCCTTACACGCCGGACGTTGCTGTATATTTTCCTCGTCCTTTCCACATTTTGCCTGTAGCCGTATACACTGACGCAGAGGTTCTTCAGGTCCGAATTCGTAGAGGGTTTGATTCTTTTCCCATTAAGATAAGCTCCTTTTCCGGATTCTGCAGAGTACTCTTCTTTAAGTGCAAGGTTGCTTACATACCCGAACCTCAGGTCTGAAAGGTCGTGAGAGGCAAAGGCTATTGAAACGCTGTAAAAAGGAATTCCCGTAGAGGCGTTATATGTCCCATCAAGGGGGTCAAGCACAACAGAAAACTCAGGAGAGTCCCCGATTATGAGCTCTCCAAGTTCTTCGCTGATTACTCTCATGGGTCTGCCGTCGGTTTTAAACACTTCGACTATAGCGTCTTCTGCTGCCTGGTCTATGCTTGTAGTCGGCGTTCCGTCAGCTCCCATGCATACAAAGCCACTTGCTGAATCAGTGCCCACAAGTTCATAGGTTGCATCGTATGCAGCCTTGAAAGCCTCCCGGCATAATTTCAAAAAGTTAGAATCTGAAGTCATGTTTGAATCTAGAGTTGTATAAGAGTAAGGTCTTCTTTTCTCAGGGTTCCCGTTTCCATAGCCCGAGAATTCGGGCTTGGGAAAACCTGGTTTCTAAAGCCGTAACTCGGGTGCCCTTTAGAAAATTCGTCTGAGAAATTCATCAGAGCAACCCGAAGTTTTCCGGAATATGAGCCTTTTTAAGGCTCAAAACCCAAGGGATTTATTTGTTTTCTCGATTGATTTTGCACCGTCGCTCTCAAGTTCCATCATGGCCCGGATGGCATCCACGTTTTCCGGAATTGTGATAGACTCCTGGTGTATTGCCTGGAAGAAGTAGAACTCATTTTTATCCACTGTAATTGACTCAGGCCAGATACAGTTCTCCCACATATCATTTCTTGGTCGTCCCATGTCTCTTGCCA
>DUIO01000245.1 GCA_013330315.1 Methanosarcina sp.
ATGTCCTGAACGGAAACACGGGAGAAGAACACTGGACCTATCAGATCCCGCCAGTTAAACCGTTTTTTGACTACTCTGCAATCTGGTACAGCACACAGATTACTCCTGACGGCGGGCAGATAATTACGATGACAAGCGACGGTAGAGCATTTTTGTTTAATAACTCTCGCATCATTGAGACAGGGATGCCCGAGATTGCCTGGCAACAGAACATCTCAACCCCGATAGTAGTGAGCGGAGTCCCAATTTACGGGAGTGCTAATTATGCTTACATTGTCAATGACACCCTGATCTTTTCGGTAGGCAGTACGTTCTCCAAAGACAAGAATAAGGATGCTCCGTTTGAGCACCCCAGTGGAAACAGCCTCTTTGCCTATGATTATGAAGGTAATCTGCTCTGGAAATGGAGAGTGGACGGCTATGCGGGAGAGTGTGCAAGAAACAACCGTTATCTTGTGATCCCGCTTGCCCAGAACCTGGTAACCGAGGACAGAAGCGTACACGGCATATATGTCTTTGACGCATCAAAAAGCGGAGGCGCAAGCTCAAGGCTAATCCAGACCTACAATACTGAAGGGATCACAGTGTCTGCCGATATCTCGCCTGACGGCAGGTATATTGCAGCCCTTGAAGCCCCCGCAAGGCTTGAAGACGGCACCGTTCTCGGGAAATATAAAGTGCATATTCTTACCTGAGGGTGAAGTATGAAAATTGTATCAGTAACCTGGAATTCATACATTCCCACCCTTTTCAGGGCAGCAGATGAGCTTGGGATAGAACTTGAGGCTTACTACTCAAAAATCCTTGAAGAAAAACCAGAAGAAGTCGAAAGCGTGCTCTCCGCGTGCGAGCATGCTGATGCTATTTTTCTCTACCATATAGCCAATCCCTTCTGGGAAGATTTCTATAAAAGGCTTGAACCTCTAAAAACAGGGATACCTGTAATCTGTGTAGGAAGCAACCCCTCAAGTTTCACCCTTTCTTCAGTAAAACTCGAGATCGCAGCTACATGTTTTTCATATATGATCTACGGAGGGGAAGAAAACTTTGGCAACATGCTCAGATATATTTTAAAAGAAGTTTTTGGGAATGAAATAGAAGTAAAACCTCCGAAAAAGATACCCTGGGACGGGATCTATCACCCGGATGCCGCAGAAATGTTCTCAAACCTTCAGGGCTATCTGAACTGGTACGGGCCCCTGAAAGATAAAACCGTGGGTCTGCTCATATCCAGAACTTCCTGGGTAAATAATGAACTTGAGATTGAGAAAACTCTCATAAATCAATTTGAGAGCTCAGGACTTTCTGTCGTTCCTGTTTTTGCGTACTCCCTGAAAGACGAAGAGCTGGGAAGCAGGAGCATGGATGATGTCATAGAAGCTTATTTTATAAAAGATGGCAGACCCATTATAGACTGCCTTGTGAAACTCTCTCCTTTCTTCATTGCCAGCAGCAAGGCAAAAGAAAGAGATGCTTCATGTGCAGCAAAGGGCATAGAAGTATTGAAAAAACTTGATGTTCCTGTGTTCCAACCCTTAATTTCACACTGTATGACCGTTGAGCAGTGGCAGGAATCTAACGGGTTAAGTACTGAGATCGGCTGGAGTGTGGCTTTGCCCGAATTTGAGGGCGGGATCGAGCCTATAATAATAGGTGCGGGCAAAGTGGAAGGAGACTACATGAGCCGTTTTCCTATCCAGGACCGCTGCTCAAAACTTGCATCAAGGGTTTTGAAATGGATAGAACTCAGGAAAAAACCGATTAACCGGAGAAAAGTTGCATTTATCCTTCATAACAGGCCCTGTACAGGGGTTGAAGGTTCGGTAGGTGATGCTGCAAACCTTGATTCCCTTGAAAGTGTAGCCAGAATCCTGAACCGAATGCAAGAAACAGGCTACAATGTCAATCCCCCCCTGAACGGAAAAGATCTTATTGAGACCATCCTTAGCAGAAAAGCAATTTCCGAATTCAGATGGACTCCCATAAACGAGATAGTAAAGAACGGGGGAGCTCTCGCTTTTGTGGAAAAAGAAGAATATGAGAAGTTTTTCAACACCCTGAATCCGGGTGTAAGGCAGAGGATAATTGATAGCTGGGGTAACCCTCCAGGAGAAGAAGTCAATGGCATCCCTGCTGCAATGGTTTACGAAAACAGGATAGTTGTGACAGGGGTTCAGTATGAAAATGCTGTGATCTGCGTACAGCCAAAACGCGGATGTGCAGGTGCCCGGTGTGACGGAAAGGTCTGCAAGATCCTGCACGATCCCTATGTCCCTCCAACTCACCAGTACCTTGCAACCTACACATACCTTGAGAATACCTTTGGAGCCGACGTGCTCGTACACGTGGGGACCCACGGAAACCTTGAGTTCCTTCCCGGAAAAGGAGTGGGGCTTTCACAGGACTGTTACCCTGACATAGGAATCGGGACAATTCCTCACCTCTACATCTACAATTCCGATAACCCTCCCGAAGGCACGATTGCCAAACGCAGGAGCCTTGCCTGCATTGTTGACCATATGCAAACAGTCATGACCGCAGGAGGGCTTTATGAAAACCTTGCAGAACTTGACAGGCTGCTAGGGGAATACGAACAGGTAAAACACGATAAAGGCAGGGCACATGCTTTAAAGCACCTGATCCTTGGCGAGATTAAAAAATCGAACCTTGACGCCGAGATAAAAGCTGACCACGAAACTCCTTTTGATGAAATTATAAAAAAAGCACATGAAGCCCTTGGAAGGATCAGGAACAGCCAGATCCACCATGGAATGCATATCTTCGGACAGCTTCCTGAAGGCGAGAACAAAGTTGAGTTCATAAACTCTATTTTAAGGTATGATGACCAGGAAAGTGTGGGAAAAAGGGTTTCTATCCGAAGGCTGATTGCAGAGATTCTGGGGCTTGACCTTGACGAACTGATCTCTGATCAGAGCCGGATTTCAGAGAATGGGAAATCTAACGGACAGCGGCTTGAAGAAATTGATTCTCTTTCAAAAGACTTTATCAGGACATTCATAAATAATCAGGAAAAAGAGCCGTCCTCAATAACAAGAGAAATCTTTACAGGGCAGGACTTTACAGAACAAAATGTTACAGGACAGAGCATAAATCCTGCCATTTCTCAGGAAGCTGCTGCAACCTGTGAAAGGATTATCGACCTTGAGTCAAGAATTAATGCCTCTCTTGAGGTTGAATCTCTTTTACATGGCTTTGAAGGAGGATACATCCCTGCCGGCCCTTCCGGGCTTATTATGCGCGGAAGAGAGGACGTACTGCCTACAGGCAGGAACTTTTATTCGCTTGACCCGAGGAGGGTCCCGACAAAAGCTGCATGGAGAGTTGGACAGCAACTTTCGAGGGTTTTGATTGACAAACACTTAAGGGACGAGAACCTCTACCCTGAAAATGTTGGCTTTTACTGGATGGCAAATGATGTTATGTGGGCTGACGGAGAAGGCATGGCACAGATGATGAGCCTTCTCGGGGTCGAACCGGTCTGGCTCAGCAATGGGCATCTTAAAGGATTCTCAATTATTCCGCTTAAAGAGTTAGACAGGCCCAGAATTGATGTTACGGTCAGAGTTTCAGGAATCATCAGGGACAATTTTCCGAACTGTCTGGAGGTTATCGACGAGGCTATCCAGGCTGTAGCTTCTCTTGACGAACCTGAGGAGATGAATTACCCTAAAAAGCACAGCCTTCGGATGATTGAAGAAGGAGTGGGGGCAAGAGAATCTACCTTAAGGATATTCTCAAGCAAACCCGGGACATATTCGGCAGGAGTACAGCTTGCAGTCTATGCAAGTGCCTGGAAGGACGAAAAGGACCTGGCAGATATTTTTCTTTACTGGAACGGTTATGCATACGGAAAAGATGTAAAAGGAAAGGAGGCTCACACCCAGCTTGCTTCGAGCCTTAAAACGGTTGACGCTACATTTAACAAAGTGGTCAGTGATGAGTATGACCTTCTGGGCTGTTGTTGTTATTTTGGAGTACACGGAGGGCTCACCGCTGCTGCAAAGCAAGCTTCCGGAAAGGAGGTAAGGGTTTATTTCGGAGACACAAGAGAACCGCAGCACGTCGAAGTCAGGGATATGGCTGACGAACTGCGCAGGGTAGTAAGGGCCAGGCTCTTAAACCCGAAGTGGATCGAAGGCGTGAAACAACATGGGTATAAGGGTGCACAGGATATTTCTAAAAGAGTTGGAAGAGTCTATGGATGGGAAGCTTCTACACAGGAAGTGGATGACTGGATCTTTGATGATATCACAAAGACATTTGTGCTCGACGAAGAAATGCGCCGGTTCTTTGAAGAGAATAACCCCTATGCCCTTGAGGAGATGGCGCGCCGGCTCCTTGAAGCGCAGTCAAGAGGTCTCTGGGACCCGGACCCTGGACTTCTTGAAGAACTGAAAAACTCCTATCTTGAAATCGAGAGCTGGATGGAGGAGCTGGCAGGAGAAGGGGAATTTCAAGGAGGGGCTGTAGACATCATTAGCTTTGAAGATGTCCCTGACTGGGATAAAAAGATGCAGGAAATCCGAAAAAATCTCAGATAAAAAAGGTTGCGGAATGAAAAACACAGCTATTCTCCTCCTCAAAGCTTTTCTCCTTGTACTGGTGTTCATTTTACAGCCGACAGCCCAGGCACAGGAGGACTTTGAACCTGAAGAGATGACCGCATTCATGCTCCAGGTCCCTCACGGAGTGGAAGGTAACGGGCTTGCAGTTAGAGGTGGTAACCTTTCTGCATACCTTTTTTTTGAAAGCTATTATGAAGGAAATATGGATGTAATACTGGAACTCTGTTTACCTGAGGGTTTCGTGGTCCGGGACACGCCTGTACATTCATTTTCGCTCCAGACAGAGTATGAGGACTGGTACAGGCTCATTGATTTTTATATTCCGCAGGACTTGCCTTCCGGAATCTATAATATAACTGCAACTGCAGTTGTTGATGTTGACGGGAATCAGCATACCATTATGCGTAGAACCAGGATAAGGGTTGCTTCAAAAGAAGAAATTGCAGATGAGATCTCAATTTCCGGACTGATAATACCTTCAGATGAGGATGGATACGGAGATCCAAGTCATCCTTCCAACACGCTGGTTATACGGGAAACATCTCCTGTTCTCAGAAAGCTGCTTAAGGTTACAGACCTCCAGATTGGTAGAGAGGAGCTCACTTCAACTTTCATAGGAGTGGAGGTTGCCAATAACGGAGTCAGCACGGTCCCGGTTATAGTTACTTATGAAATCCTTGATATCAAGACCGGAGAACCTGTAAGAGCATTCAAGCCTGCCATTATGGGAATGGATGCGGATACCTTCTGCTATGCCGCTTTAACTCTTTCCCCTGGTTCAAGTTCGCTGGTAAGCCTTCCTCTCTATATATCTGAGAATGCAATGGGAGGAAACTACCTGCTGAGGGTTAAGGTAAAGCCCACAGGCAGCGATTGGATTGCAGCAACGCAGAGCCAAAAAATAACTGCAACCTCAAGGAAATGGGGGCCCATACTGATTACATTTATCTCCGCATTGCTTGGAGTGACTGCAGTCAGCCTTTTCTTCATAAAGTCAAAAGAGATAATGGACAGGTTCAAGACCCGCAACCTTGTGCTGATTTCCCTTTTTGGAACTGTTTCCTTTGCAGCCATAAACCTGCCAATGACGATCCTGTGGGAGATGTCTCATGCTATATTCGGGCCTTTCAGTTTCCTGTTTACCGGGCTCTTTTATGAAATCCTTCTTTACATGCTCATTGCCTCCCTCGTTGTCCTGATACCGAAACCAGGAGTTGTAAGCCTTTTCATGATGGTCAGATTCCTGCTGGGGGGCTTTATAACCGGGAGTTTTACTCCTATCACTTTTATAACGCTGTCAGTGAGTGCGGTAATTCTTGAGGTTATGATGTATGCTGCAGGTATAACTGGCAAAAACCCGGACCCGGAAAACAGGCTAAGGGTGGGAATTGTCTGCGGAATTGCAGATATGGTCAGCGGGTATACATCCTTCAGTGTCTGGATGGTGCTCTATCGGCTGTTTTACAGTAACTGGTACATAACGGCGAATATTCTGATCGACGGGTTCCTCTATACTTTCATAGGAGCATGGTTCGGAATAAGCCTGGGGAACAGACTGAAAAAGGTGGCAGAATAAGGCGGGAGAGAATAAAAGCATCAAAATCAGGGTTATGCAGTGGGAGATAGTATAAATGAAACAGGATAAGGGCGATACAATAATAGAGATCAAAGATTTGTGGTACACATATCCCGGGAGATCGGAACCAACTTTAAGAGGAGTCGACCTGAAAATAGAAGAAGGTGAATTTGTCCTCCTGACGGGGCCTACGGGCTGTGGGAAGAGTACTTTACTGAAAACACTTAACGGCATAATTCCCCACGAATCAGGAGGAATATTTTCAGGAGGAATAAAGATATCAGGGGTAGAGACCGCAGATTCAAACCAGATGGAGCTTTCAAGGAAAGTCGGGCTTGTATTCCAGAACCCCGATGATCAGATATTTTCTACAACTGTTGAGGACGAAGTAGCTTTTGGGCCTGAAAACCTCTGCCTGGAAAGGGAAGAGATTGATAAAAAGGTAGGAGAATCTCTCCGAATGGTGGGGATGACCGGACACCGGCTGAGCTCCACGAATGCTCTTTCAGGGGGACAGAAGCAGAGAGTCTGTATTGCGAGTATGCTTGCGATGACGCCTGAAATACTTGCCATGGACGAGCCTGTAAGCCAGATGGACCCTATGGGCACCCAGGAAATCCTGAACACCGTCAGGGAACTCAACAGGAAAATGAAGCTAACTATTCTGCTGGTTGAGCACAGGCTGCACGAACTTGCACCTTTTGCAGATAGGGTTGTCATAATGGACAGCGGAAAAATAATCTTCGACCAGCCCGCTTCAAAAGCTTTTGATCATCTTGAGATCTTTCACGGGCTTGGGCTTCGCGTTCCTGAACCGGTTGAACTCTGCCACACCCTGGGAATAAAGGCAAGCCCTTTCAGTGCTGAAGAAACGTTCCCCCTGCTGAACACAGGGGACTTTAAAGAAAAAACAAGGAGATATTTAACGCGTCCTGACCCGGAAAGAAGAATCGAACTTCCGGAACCTCACGCAAAAAATACCGGGCCTTTGATTTCAATCCGGGATTTATGGTCCGGATATGAGAAAGACAGGATGGTACTCAAAGGCATAAACCTGGAAATCCGAAGAGGCGAAAGGGTTGCGGTTATGGGTATGAATGGTTCGGGCAAATCAACCCTGCTTCTGAACCTTGCAGCCATGCTCAAGCCTTATAAAGGAAATATAAAGGTTTTCGGAGAAGATACAAAGTCAAAAAATCCATACTCTTTTGCAGGTAGAATCGGATTCGTGTTCCAGAACCCAGATCTTATGCTTTTCTGCGATTCGGCTGAAGAAGAGGCAAAGTTCGGGCCTCTCCAGTTAAAGTTCAAAAATATAGAGGAAAGGGCAAGAATTTCCCTTGAAGCGATGTCAATTCTAAATCTCAAGCAGGATCTTCCCCAATCCCTGAGCAGAGGGCAGAGATTGAGGACGGCTGTCGCCTCTGTACTCTCTATAGACCCTGAGCTCATCCTTCTTGATGAACCTACAACAGGGCAGGACAGATTGAATATAGAGCAGATGATGGATTATTTTAAAAATAAAGGCTCAACTCTTGTGTTCTGTACTCATGATATCGAAATTGCAATGCTCTATGCCACACGAATTCTTGTGATGAATGAGGGCCAGATTATAGCGGATGGAAAAGGAAGAGATATTATAAAGAATATCGATATTCTAAGGAAAGCATCACTCACACAGCCACCTGTTGTTGAAATCGCTAATTATCTTGGGATTGATGCCTTTTCGATCACAGAACTTGTAGAGACTCTGATCCGCAGAAATCCCGAAGCAATAAGTGTTGAAGGGATAGTATGATAAGTGCCAGATCAATTGCGGAACCGACAATTAAAGACACGATAATTCACAGGATGGATCCCAGAGCAAAGATCCTGATCCTGATCTCAACTGCCTTTGTAGCTGTAACCCTGGACAAACCCGAAACCATGTTTTTATTGTTTATGACCATAATTTCAGGGTTTGCACTTGCAAGAATGCCTGCGATAAAGCTCAAAACCCTGACAATTCTGCTCATACTTTTGATCTGGGGAACCATCTATTCCCAGGCTCTATTTTATTCCCAGCTCCCGAGAACTGTTATTTTTACCATAATCAGCCCGGATTTTCCTGTTATGGGCTGGCTGACAAACGGAGGGATGTTTGTATATGCAGAAGGGCTTCAACACGGTGCAATTCAGGGCTTGAGGTCTGCTTCAATTCTGTCCCTTGGATTATTGATGTGCTGGACCACGGATTCAAGAGATATGTTAAACGGACTTGTCGGGCTTAGAGTTCCTTACAGCGTGGCTTTTATGGTGGTTACAGCAGTAAGGTTCCTTCCAATAATAATTACCGAGGTGGCTACCGTAATAACAGTCCAGAGGCTCAGGGGCTTTAATCCTAAAAGGTTCGGGTCAGGGATTATCAAGACATCACTCAACATACTGACCCCTACACTGTCAAACTGCGTGAGGAGAACAGGCACCCTTGCAATTTCCATTCAAAGCAGGGCTTTCCGGGCAAATACGGAAAGGACATACCTCAAAAAACTGAAGTTTTCGGAATTTGATAAGGTAGTGGTCGCTTTCTGCATTTTTGCTGCCATAAGTATTGTGATCATAAAGCTTCTTTACAACATGTACACGAGTGGAATTTATTACACTTCAGGCTTAAGACCTGTTTATGCAATTGCCAGGGGATACCTGTGATAGAAATAAAAAAATTGTCCAGATCATTCGGCAACCTCCTTGCTGTTGATAACCTCGACCTTGATGTGGGAAACGAGATCTTCGGGCTTCTGGGTCCCAACGGGGCAGGTAAAAGTACGACAGTTATGATGCTCACAACCCTGTTGAGGCCGAGCAGCGGCACTGCAAAAGTCTGCGGGTATGATATTGTTAAGGACTCAAAGAAGGTAAGGTCAAAAATAAGCTATGTCCCGCAGGATATGGCAGTGGACAGGAAGTTGACAGGCAGGGAAAACGTGATGCTTTTTGCAAAGCTCTACGGGATCCCGAACAGGAATTCAAAGGTAGACGAAGTGATTGAAATGATGGGGCTTTCGGACCGTGCCGGCGACCTTGTGGCTAAGTACTCGGGAGGGATGAGGCGGCGCCTTGAACTTGCCCAGGCACTTGTGCACGAACCCGAAGTCCTTTTTCTCGACGAGCCTACTCTCGGTCTGGACGTGAGCGGCAGAAAGAAGATATGGGAGCATATCAGGATGCTGAAAGCCGAAGGAATGACTATTTTCATGACCACCCATTACCTTGAAGAGGCAGAAAAATACTGCAACAGGGTCGCTATTATCGATAAAGGCAGAATTGCAGCTGTCGGCTCTCCTGAGAACCTTGTAAGCTCAATAGGAGAAAATGCCTCCCTCAACGATGTTTTCCTTGAGAAAGTCAAAACCCCTGAGGAGCAGGCAGGATTTAATTCGACCCAGTTCAGGAACCTTCTGAGGCGGAGATAATGAAAGCAGTATTTTATTACTTTGAAAGGGACCTTGTGAAATGGCTCAGGGGCAGAGTAACCGTTGTTTCTTCACTTGTAATGCCTGCAGCCTGGCTCGTATTTGTCGGGCTTGCCCTGCCTACAAAGTTCACCGATAATTATCTTGAGTTTATCACTCCAGGCATCCTTGTCATGACAACTCTCTTTTCCTCCCTGCAGGGTGGCTCACTTATGATTTTTGATAAGATACTGGGCTTTTTGAATAAGTTCCTCGCCATGCCTTCACCACGCGAAAGCATGCTGTACGGAAAAATCCTTTTCATCAGCGTGAGGGGGCTGCTTCAAGCAAGCGTGATACTCCTTATAGCTACTGTCCTCGGAGTAAGGGTTTTGAATCCGATAAGCGTATTGTTGATATATCTTACGCTGTTCCTGTTTTCGGTATTTTTTTCTGCTCTCTCTACTATGATAGGGCTGTACCTGGGAGATCATGACAGCTATGCAGCCGTGAACAGTATGATTAGCATGCCTCTGTTTTTCACAAGTACTGCACTTATGCCCTATGATGTCATGCCTGCCTGGTTGAGGACACTTGCAAGTCTCAATCCGGTGAGTTATGCAATAGACAGTACAAGATTACTGTTCGAAGGCACGATTCCGGTTTATGGAATACTTGGACTCGCAACAGGAGCCGGAATCATGGTGCTTCTCGGGACATACCAGTTCCGAAAAGCAGTTGTGTAAAATGAGCTACCACTTATCTAAAGACTGAATGACTTCCGGAATCATAGATGACTATCGGTATCTCCAAAGACTTTAATTCCGGCTGAACCATCTGTATTGTGAACTAATAAAACGCTTCTCTGAACAAAAAAATATTTTTTTAAAGCCAGATGAAGGAGTGTTATTTTTCAATTAAAATCTTGCAGATTACTTTAAGGTCTCTGAGGCGCAGGAGAGAAAAAAATCAAGAATTTCATCTCGGGCATGTCTGAATGTATGAGGAATTGAAATCATAATAAGAACTGAAATCATAATAAAATAGAAGATATAAAAGTAAAATAGAAGATATAAAAGTAAAATAGAAGATATAAAAGAAAATAAAAAGAGGTCAGGAACTTTTAGTTCAGACCTGTTTTATATTCATGTTAATTGCTACTTCTGCGATATCGGCACTGTATTCGGCTACTCTTCGCAGGCTTTCAAGTACCATGCTGGAGCATATAGACCCCGGCCTGATTTTTTCCATATTCCTTATAAGAAG
>DUIO01000157.1 GCA_013330315.1 Methanosarcina sp.
ATAATAATTTGATAATAATTTGACAGTTCTTAATTATAAAAATATGGATATAGTTAATAGAGGTAAGGAGAATTTTGGGAAGATTATTTTCAGGTATTTTATACACATTTTTTTAAAATAGTAAAGACCCCTACTGAAGCATATTTTTCATTAAATTCCAAATCTAATCTCATAGTGATATTTAAACTTATCTCTGATTTTAAGAATAAATAAGCCTTTTGATGCTTCTTTTATACTGAATAAGTATGTATACAATCATAACGATTATACTATTGATAAAATATAATACCATTAAACAAGGGAAAGATTAACAGTTTGCCGGGGGGCAGTTAATGGATTTCCTAATTGGAACAAAATTTTATTTAATAGTGTAGCTTATGTGGCAAGCACTTGATAACCCTGAGTGGGTAAAGGGATATCAGCTGCAAAATTTATACTCCGGAGTGCCTGGAAGAAATATCTGTATTTTGAACTGAATTTTCAAAATATAAAGTATGAAACAAGGTATGAAATGAGGTATAAAATGAGGTAAAAACGACGGGTAAAAACAGCAATAAGATAATGAAACTAAAACAAATGTTGAAATTAACATAACACTGGAGAAGCAGGGTCTTTTAGGATCTTTTGGGAGTGGAGTAGATGGTACTTTCTAACCTCACCGAGGCTGAAAAAACGATACTTATGGACGAAACCGTTACTGACCTGAAGCATTCTTTAGAGACTGTCATAAAGAATTTGCTTTCAGAATATGAAACGGATCTTGAAACTAACCTTGATGTTTCAAGAGTTGAGGTAAACTTTATTGTAAAACTGGACGGAATTGAGGTATGAAGTTTATTGTTCAGAGCGCGAGGGTCACGGGTATCCTGCCAATACAGGAATAAAGTGAATTCTCGCCGGCTTTTATTCCTGTTCTTCTAGATTTCCTTTCTACTTTTAGATTTCCTTTCTGCTCTGTGAGCTGACAAAATGGTTTTTTCTAATAATGAAAAATATTAACTATTTTATCCGGCAGAAAAGGAGAAAAAATAAAGCGAATTACATTAATTAAAGGCTCAGAATTATTCTGCGAATTTAAACCATTTGTAGGAATCCAGCCTTAAAGCATTAATATTTTTCAAAAGTCCCATTTTTGAAATAGCTCTAATAAATTCTTTTTTTGAGGCAAATGTATGAATAAAGTAGTATACTAAAACTCAGAATTTACAAAAAATTTACATTGACGTACAAAAATTCGACTATTAGTTATTTTATAATAATACTTCATATCAATTCATTTCAATATATTTTTATTGAATGTTATCTTTCTATAGATTATGAGTAAAGAAATAATAGATAACAAATTATTTTATAAATACCAGTCAATAGATGAACATTTTTTTGAGAACTTATCAAATAACCAATTATTTTTTTGTGATCCCACAGAATTTGATGCTCCTGTTAATTATACAACTACTCTCTGTAGAAAAGGTACTGAAGAGGAGTGGATAGCTTATTATATGGCAAACAGGTGGGAAAAGGACAGAATTGAAAAGAAAATTGAAGAGAATTTGAAAAATGGGAAATCAGTGAAACAGGGAGAGGAAATTGTATCTTATCTGGATACAAATTCTGGCATTCTGCCAAGAATGTGCTGTTTGAGCACGAGAAATGATAGTGCTTTGATGTGGAGTCACTACGCCAATAATCATACGGGAGTATGCCTCTGTTTTAAACCCACAAAAAGCCTGTGTGCCGATTCCAGATCAGGGGAGATAAATGAGATATATAGATTGACTTTTGGGACAGAGCTTGCTGAACTTATGGAAGTCAAATATAAAGATGGATGCCCGGGTGAAGTAAATATATTGAATATGGATAGAATAAAAGTCGGAGAGCAGATTCTGGAATGCTTTCTAACCAAAGATAGTGAGTGGGAATACGAAAAAGAATATCGTATGTTATCGTTTAAAAAGTACTTTCATGGAGAATATGTAAAAAAGTATGAAAAAAACGAGCTGGAAGGTATTATTTTTGGTTTGAAAATAAAACGTAGTGATGCTCAGGAAATTTATGACAGAGTTTACGAGCAATATATCAATGAAAAGAAAAAGGTTAAGTTTTACAGAGTTAAATGTATAAAGGATAAGTATGCTATGGAAATTGAAAGAATTGAAGATAAAGATACTAAAAAATACCTGGAGTCTTTACAGTAAATTTCAAAGAACTTATTTTAATTACGTGCCTTCAGGCTCATAATATTAATAGCAGTAATACTTCCAAGAAAATTTAGATTAAGATTCAACGAGGTTACGAATCTGGAAGAGAGTATACATTGGGAGAAGAATATACATTGAGAGAAGAGTATACATTCAGAAAAAAGTATACAGATTGCTGAAAAACGGCATTTTTACTGTCAAAATTGCCAACCCTCATATTCCATCTGGCCAATAATATTTTGCTGGCAATAGAATTGGGGCAGTAATAGAATTTAGCCAATATTACATAATAATCGAATTACGGCTCCCATTCTTTACTCATCATAGACTGCAAACAAATCAATATTTTCTTTTTTCATCCTGACCTAAGTTAATATTAAGCCAATATTATATTAAATCCAGGCGATGGTGGACCGGAACATAAAACATTATGGGCTTCAATAATAGGTGAGGTTTTGTGGTTCGATACCTCTAAGCTTTTTTAATTTTTGCATTCTCCTCACTCAGCCCTGTCCAGATAACTCTATACCCCAGGTATTCGAGCACAGGATAATAGAGACTACTGTCAAGCCCGAAACTTTCAAAGGTCTTTACCGCATCAGCATATGTCTCTGCAGCGCCTGGTTTTTCAAGTTCCAGGCTTATTCTTTCCAGCAACTGTCTGTGAATTAAATAATCTTCAAGAAGCATATAATCTCTATATTTTCCGGATTCTTTATATTTTTCAAGTTCTTTTTGTACCCGTGATTTTTCAGGTAATCGGGCTTCTGCAAGTCTATCAGCAAGCACTTTTTTCAGAGCTGCGGGCATAACTCCACTGCTTGCTGCGACCTCTTGAAGGTTTATCATTTCCCCTGAAAGAGGAATATCTGTTTCCTGCAGCCTTAACCTGTCTTCCGAGATCCTTTTTTCCTCATATTTTCTGAGCACCTGCATAATCTCATTTGCAGGGATCTTCCTGTCAAAAAAAATCACGTCCTGTGCAGGGAAGTCTTTTTCCGAGCATTTGAGTTTCCTGTTAATCAGGAGGATAACAGGTTCTTTTACATCTTTCAATTTTTCTATTTTCTTTTTAAGGTATTCCGGAGTCCAGAACCCAACAATTTCTGCATAAACCTTTATTCCATTCTTTTGTAAAGAAAAATCAGGAACGAAAGCAAATCTGCCTGCCTTTAGAATTGTAGGCTCCCTTTTTGCTTCCCAGCCTCCAAGGCTTAAGCCTGCAAATTGCTGTTCATAAGTGCTATCATAGGCTATACTTTCAGTGTCTGCGTCAGCTTCTGTCCCTGTTTCCGGGCTCTGCATATCTCTTGTTTTTCCTTCAGAGCTTGCCCTGTTCCCTACCTCTGCTCCGGTTTTTATCTTATATCCTTCTTTTTCTTCAGCCAGCTGAAAACCAGGGGAAATTCCTTCAGAATATCCTGCTGCTTCATGTATGGTTTTGAAAGCTTCTTCGGAATCATCCAGAGATAATTCAAGGATTCTCTTTCCCTGATAACCTTTATACAGGATTCCTGCTTTCAGTCTCCAGCCTTTTGACCCCAGGAGAACCGGAAAGAGTTTTGCAAAAGAATTTCCATATCGCTCCGACATCCTGAAAAGTGATGCCGGTCCGTCAATACGGAGGTGGACGCTTTCCAAGCTTTCAGTTCTTTCTATTTTGTCTGCTCTTCCTATTTTTCTATCAGGTAAGGATTTTTTCTCACCCTTTTCTCTTTCATCTCCTTTTTTCACACCTTCTTTTTCCTGGCTATCCTCAAGGGAGTACATAAGGCCGGACCTGAGAATTTTCCAGAGAACCCTTTGAAAATCGCCTGTAATCCAGATATCAAGGTCAACCGCGCGAAAAAGAAGGGTCTGGGTCAAGGAAATATTATATTGCCTGAGAAGCTCGGCAGGGCCAGGAGAATTGAATTCTTTGAGGACTTGGTTTTCTTCCAGGTCTGCCCATAGGGATCTTTCGAGACCTGGGACTGAAATCGAGAGGCTTTTTGCGGCTTTCTTAAGCGCCTCAGCCCTTTCTTCGGGAAAAAGCGCCATTCCCTCGCAGGCTTCAAAGACAGCTTCCCTTGCTATGGAAGGGTCAACAACCGAAGAGGTCTCGACTACAGCCCGCCTGCCAAGAAGCTGAGAAAGTCCCCTGATAAAACGGTAGTTCATTTCTTCATAACCTTCAAGTTCTTCAAGAAGATCGCCATATGTCTTTCCGACATGCTGTTTGAAGGTCTCTATAAGGAGTGACGCAAGTTCAAGGTTTTCAGAATCAAAAGCAGCATATGTCGGCTTTATCTTTCCTCCGGAAATGCGGGTTACGAGAAGGTCAGATGTTAGCATGGGGGCCTCCTTTCTTGCTTTTGGGGATTATTTTTCCTGCTTCCCGGGTTTTTGCTTTTGCATTCTTTTCCTCAACTTTTTCTATTTTTCTTCCGGAACTTTCCGTTGAGCCACTTTCCGTTGAGCCTCTTCGGGAAGAGAAAGCCTCTTTTCTTCTTTTTGCAGTCCCTGTTTCCGTCGTCTCTTCAGCGACAATTTCGTAGAGAATGGCTTCTTTTCCTTCTTTTTTCCTCAAGATCCTTCCAAGTCGCTGTACATATGCCCGTTTGCTGCCGGTCCCGCTTGCGATAATCCCTATATTTGCTTCCGGGACATCTATGCCTTCGTCAAGCACTTTTGAGGTAACAACAGCCCTGTACCTGCCCTGCCTGAACTTTTCGAGAATGGAATTCCTTTCTTTTGAAGGAGTTCTGTAAGTGATTGCAGGAATAAGAAAAGTATTCGAAATCCGGTGAACAAGCCGGTTATGCTCCGTAAAAATGAATACCCTGTCTTCCCTGTGCTGTTCCAAGATCTCTTTTAATTTTTCAATTTTCGAGTCACTGTTAAAAGCAAGGTCTCTTGCCCTATTTCTTGCAAGGAGGGCTTTCCTGGCTTCAGGGTCTCTCCCACTTTTCATTACCAGTTTTTGGAAGTCCTGGGGACCTCTCATAATCATCCCGGTTTTTCTGAGATAATCCAGGAATACGGAATAATTTTGACCGTACTCTTCCTGTTCTTCACCTGTAAGTACCACGGTAACTCGCTTTATAGTGTAAGGGGCAAGGTGTCCGCCTGCAAGTTCCGAAACTTTCTTCTCGTAGACCTTTCCCCCGACAAGTCTGTTGAGTTCCGTATGCAGCCCGTCTTCCCTTTCGTATGTGGCGGTGAGCCCGAGCCTGAAAGGAGCCGCAGAGAACTCGGCAATGCTCCTGTATCCGGCTGCAGGCAGGTGGTGAACTTCGTCAAAAATGATAAGACCGAAACTGTTCCCCAAAGTTTCGGCATGGATATAAGCAGAATCGTATGTTGAAACCGTTATCGGAAGAATGTTCTTTTCCCCGCCTCCGAGCTTTCCGATTTCCATTGAAAAAGCTTCCTTAAGTTCTTTCTTCCACTGCTCAAGCAGATCCAATGTAGGGACTATAACAAGCGCAGGGGTGTTGCAGCTTGCTATTGCCCTTATTCCTGTTAGGGTCTTTCCGCTGCCTGTAGGCAGCACGAGTACACCACGCCTATCGTTCTCTCCCCATGCAATAAGAGCTTCTGCCTGATAGTCTCTTAATTTCAGCTTCTTTCCCGAAGCCTCATAAGCTGCTGCAAGGTCAGGACAGGGGAGAAGTTCAAGTACACTGTCTTCAAAATCAATCCCGGATTGTTTGAGATAGTTAACAATATCCGCATAGTACATTGCAGGAGCCCTGAAACTCCCGCTCCTTTCATCCCAGATTGAATTCGGAACTCTAACATTACCTTTTATAAGAACAGTTCCCTGCTTGAAGCTGATTTTAATCATTGGTTATTAAGAGCCCGGACATTATATATAAAAATTCAGTCATCGGCAGGCTTTCTTGTTTGATTTTCTGAATGATTTTCTGAATGATTTTCTGAATGATTTCTGCGAGGAGGTTTCGTTTCTAAATAAATTTATATAGTTAGGAGCTACAGAGAGAGCAAAAGAAGTAATTTCCTGTAGTTATTTCCGGTAATAACTTTGTTATGTAAGAAAGATCAAATAAAACAGGAAAAAAAAGGGAAGAAGGGGAAACTTAGTGTGAATTCCAATAATAGATTTGCAGGGAATAATGCACAGGGAGATAAAGAAAAAACCTCACCCGAGCCTCTTGCTCTCGAAGCTCTCTACCACAGGTACGGAATTGAACGCAGCCATGCAGACAATGTGGCGCGGAATGTGCTTGAGCTTTTTGATATCCTTGCTCCTGTCCACGGGCTTGGACCTGAGTTCCGAAAGTTAGTGGAAATAGCAGCACTCGTTCACGATTCAGGAGTAACCACGGACTTTGAAGACCATCATAAGGCAGGAAGGGACATCCTGCTTCTTCACCCTCCTGCTGACCTGCCCGAAAAACTATGGCAGGTCGTTGCCTGGACGGCTTTCCTGCACAAAAAAAAGATAGGAAAAAAAAGGCTCAGAAAACTTAACGAAAAAGAATTCGGGAACATGCCTGAAGACCTCCAGGCACTTACACTGAAAGTAGCTGCTCTTGTAAGGCTTGCAGATGCTCTGGATTACAGNNCTTGGAGAAGTTACTTTTGGAAAACAGAGCATCAGGTTCGAAATTCTGGGCAGTGGGTCCTTAATCGACGCTGAAAGGATGCATAAAAAAGGTGACCTGTGGCACCTCCTGTATAACACGAAACTTGATTTTGTGCCGAAATTGAAAAAACAGTAATTGGAAAAATAGCAACTTAAGCAATAATCACGAAAATCAGTAACCGAAAAAATAGTAATAAAAAAATGGCAAATGAAAGGTGGCGGCAAAAGGCCAGTAGGAACAAGTAATAATCGAAAAAGCAATAGTCGAAAAGGCAGCAAAAA
>DUIO01000261.1:0-3518 GCA_013330315.1 Methanosarcina sp.
GGGAAGAAATATCGGAGTTTCCATGGAGAGAAGAAATTTTTCCCCCGTTTCGCAGAAAAATAGATGTAAAAATTCCTGAAGTTCCTGAAATTAATGATAATTCTTTACATTCAGAAGATTTCGAGTTTTCAGGTTTAAAAAATAGCAAAATGAAAGTAATGATTAAAGCAATAGAAGAAAAATCCGGAAATAACATATTGGGAAAAAAGAAATCTGAAGATATAGAACCTGCAGAACCTGCCACAATTCAAATCAGAACCATAAATAATTACATTAGTGCAGAAGGGAGCGTAAAAGATAGCGCAGAAGGAGCAGAACTGAAAAAATATATGGTAAAAAAAGGTGAAGAAAAGGCTCTGCCGGAAAAGGAAGAAAAAATAAAAAATGAATATCCCTTTTCAGCCAGGAAAGTAAACGAATACAGGCGTACTGACAGAAATATTGTTCAAGGTCCCATTGGAAATGATAAGCCTGCCCCCATTGAGAAAATGAGACATGAAACAGGCAAGACTGTTATTGGTCTCTCCGGAGAGGACCTGATTGAAGAGCTTATGAATAACAGTGATTTAAATCCTGAGGAAGATAAGGGTTTCATCAAATATCTGCACGAGCCTGAAATTGAGGAGCTAATTGAGGGATTAAAAGACATAAGGTATCGTATGGATCGAGAAAAACGTGCAGGTTAAAGCGCGCCCTCAGGCTAAAAAGTTTGAGACTTTATAAAGGATAAAGATAGGTTAAAGGAGTAAATATAGACTAAAAGGAGAAAAAGTAGTAAAAAGATGAAAAAGATAAAAAAGATAAAGAAGATAAAAAAGATAAAGAAGATAAAAAAGATAAAGAAGATAAAAAAGAAAATAGAGTGCAAAAAGAAAAGATGCTGGGAAAACCAGCATATGAACGGTTAAAAATTCGTTGAGAATCTTCTTGCATTAAAAATTAAGCACAAATTTTAAGCATAAATCTAAGCATAAATCAAAGCATAAATCTTAAGCGTAAATTCTAAGCTTAAATTTTAGGCATAACTTTCAAGCATAAATATTAAGCATAATTTTTAAGTACCGAGTTTATTTATGCTCATGAAGGTGGAAAAGCCCTTCTCTTGCTTTGTGAAGACGCTTGTTTGCTTCTTCCATTTTGTCAGCAGCTTCAAAGATATCTTCGGAAGCTTCCAGAAAGCCGTCTTTCTTGGCTTTCTGAGCCCATTCTCTAAAACTCTGTATGTGGCTTTCATTATGCTCGATCCAGTGCTCAATCAAATGAGAAAGGTTATCATGACTAAGTTCTTCAGCTATAGTTGTTCCCTCCTGTTTAGGAATATGCAACTCATGGTATAAATTTTCACTGGATTTAAAATGGATTTCCATACTGCTAATAATAAAAGAAAGAGGGAAGTATAAACAAAGAGAAAAAAAATCATTGATTATCTCTTTACTTTTTTGACCGGTTACCGGGCTGAGGGCCGGAACATCCTTATTATAAGAATAAAAAAGGAGATTTTTAAGGATAATTATGGAAGGTTTTAAGGACAATTATAGAAGGCAGTCATAAGATTGCCTTAAAAACTGCCTTAAAAACTGCCTTATAAAGCTGCATTATAAAGCTGCATTATAAGAATTGAATTATAAAATGCCTTATAAAGGCTGCAGATTCAAATTATTCCCGTGTTCCAGATTATTCTCAAGATTCAGATTGTCCTCGGATCGGTAATTTCGCCTTTCAGTGCAGAAGCTGCTGCAGTTGCAGGGGATGCGAGATAAATAAATCCGTCTTTTCCCATCCTGCCTTTGAAGTTCCTGTTTGCGGTTGAAACGCAGACTTCACCTTCTCCGAGTACGCCCTGATGGGCTCCAAGGCAGGGGCCGCAGCCCGGAGTTGCAAGAGTTACACCGGCTTTAAGCAACGTCTCCATTGTTCCGTTCTCGATTGCTGCAAGAAGGGTTGTCCGGGATGCAGGAATTATAATTGTCCGGACTGCAACCTTTTTCCCTTTAAGGACTGATGCTGCTACTTCGAGGTCTTCCAGCCTTCCGTTTGTGCAGGTCCCTATAAAGACCTGGTCTACATGAGTGCCTTCGACATCTCCTACGGGTTTTACATTATCCACCTGATGAGGGCAGGCGACCTGAGGTTCGATATCCGCGGCTTCATAGGCGAACTCTTTTACGTAAGCTGCGTCAGGGTCTGCATATACAGGTTCGTAAGGCGCAACTGCTCTATTTTTAAGGAAGTCAAAAGTCTTTTCATCAGGAGGGACAATCCCCGTCTTTGCTCCCATCTCAATTGCCATATTACAGAGCGTCATCCTTCCGGCAACCGAAAGTTCGCTTATAGCCTGCCCGTAAAACTCAACAGCTTTATAGGTTGCACCCGCAATCCCGGTCTTTCCTATCAGATAAAGAGTAAGGTCTTTTGCATAGACATGTTTTTCAAGGCTGCCTTCAACCGTCATCCTGAAACTTTCCGGAACCTTAAACCAGAGCTTTCCCGTAGCAAAAATCTCAGCCATATCAGTTGCTCCGACTCCCGTTGCAAAAGCCCCGAAAGCTCCGTATGTGCAGGAATGAGAGTCAGCACCAACAACCAGCTTTCCGGGAAGTGCAAACCCATTTTCCGGAAGCACCTGATGGCAGATACCTTCTCCAACCTCATAGAAGTTAGATATCCCCTGCTCCTGCACCCATTCCCTTATCTCTTTTTGCAGGGTAGCCGAAGTCTCGGTATTTGCAGGGGCAATATGGTCGAAAGGAATCACAATCCTTGAGGAGTCCCAGACTTTTTTTGCTTCCATTTCCTTAAAAGCATTTACTGCAAGTACCGATGTGCCGTCATGTGCCATTGCATAGTCAACATCTGCTAGCACGAAATCGTTAGCTTTTGCCTCTTTTCCTGCTGCCCGGGAAAAGATTTTTTCACTTATTGTTCCCAAAGTAAGCCTCCTTTCCTATAATCAAATGATAATTTCCGATAATCAAATAGCAATCAACAGGTATGATGAAGAAATTCAGGTTTCAGAACTCACTATAGTGAAATATATTTTGTGCCTAATGCTATTAATTAACAATCCCAAGATATTTTTATCTCTAGTTTTTACTTCACATCACCCGAAATTGGGAGGTGGTATATCAGACGGAGGCTCAAACCCGGGCTCAAAAAGTTTAACCGAAGCTTTATTCAAAAGTAGCCAGAGAATTTTCTTTTCCTCAAGTGTAAAATCCGCAAGGAGAGTATTAACAAAAGAAGTCAATTTTTTTAAAATTATAGATCTCATTCCCTTTCCTTTTTCAGTGAGGTAAACCCTGTAAGCGCGAAGATCATTTTCATCTCTTTGCCTGTATACATAACCTTCTTTTTCAAGACTCTGGATCGCTCTGGTACTTGTCGATTTACTAACTTTCAAAGCCTTTGCAAGTTTTTCCTGAGAGATCCCATCTTCGCGGTACAGGAACAATAAAAACTCAAACTGTCCACTCCCTACATGGTAAGCTTCGAGTTCCTTTGCCATATAGGCAACATGG
>DUIO01000261.1:3581-6913 GCA_013330315.1 Methanosarcina sp.
CCAAATTATTGTTCTACCAAATTCTTTGTTCTGTTTTTAGGAAGAAAAATGACTTAATGGCCATTTATTTAATAATTGTTAAATAACCTGCTTTTTATATTATAATTTTTAACTCAAAAAGAGCAGGAAAGTAAGAAAGGGATAAACCCTTTCTTTATACAGTTTATTCGTATCTTAAAGCATCTACCGGTTTTAGCTTAGAGGCTCTGTATGCAGGCACCACTCCTGAGATCACCCCAATAGCGATTGCCATAATAAGTCCTTCAATCATCAGGGAAATGCTTACTCCACCACTTCCTGCCATATCACTTCCCATCATTGCTACGAGGGCAGANNTCAAGGACAGAAGTAAACATAGTATTGGCAATACCTACTGATCCTACCAGCAGGGACACAGCTGCAATGGCTCCCAGGAAGAGGGTCATCGAACTCGTCATTTCGGTCACAGACTCAGCCATAGATTTAGAGGCGCTCACAGTAAAGTCCTGATCATCTTCCTGAATAATATGTCTGGATATCATGAGCTTCTCCTCAATGTCTTCTGTCAGTGCATCAACCTGGTCTTCACTTCTGGCTTTTACAGTGATACTATCGTAGACATCTTCTTCCGCATCTTCAATCAGATCTACCGCTGCATCAATTGGTATGTAGATAGCAGAATCAGTGTTATCTCCCTCTTCTTCAAGAATTCCAACAACTCTTATAGATTTGCCATTTATTGATAGTACCTGATTGATCCCAACATCACGATCATATAATTCAGTAGCAATGTCGCTTCCTATGACAGCAACATACCTGTCGGAAGGTTCAAGCAATCTTCCATACTCTGGTGTAAGGGTGGTCATATATTGCCAGACCTGAGGGTCCACACCCGTTATTGAAAGGGTTGCAGTTTCAGACGCATATTCTACCTCTTCACTACCAGAAATTTCGCCTGCAATGTATTGTATACTATCCATGCCCTGAAGCGCATCAATATCGTCATCTGTTAATTCGGAATCTGTCGATGAGCCCCCCATTCCGGGAGGACCAGGCATACTGGAGGAAGCCTTGCTGTACCCTGGACTTATGGTTATCTTGGTCAGGTCCATCTCGGCTAACTTACTATCTATTGTTGCCTGCATGGCATCTCCTAGGGAGACTATGCCAACGACAGACCCGATACCTATGACTATTCCTATAATGGTCAGCCAGCTTCGGAGCTTACTGTGCAGAAGCATGTTCATGCCCATTTTCAGGTAAGTTGAATTTCTCATCTTACACCCTCCCTTTTTATGGATGTTGACTTTTCAATTTCAAGGAGACTTTAAGTCAGATTTCTCTTTTGCAGGCTTTTTGTCTCCGAATTTTGTTTCATTCCTTGCCTGTACCTTTTCCTGTATTTTTTTCCGGTACACAAATGCTCCACCAGCAAGTACTATTACTGCAATGTAAAGCAGATATGAACTGGCTCTCCCATCTTTCTGTTGAGGTACACTGCTGGTAAGCTCAAGTTCTACTTCCTTATTCACTGTTATTCTTTGTCCTTTAGCATCCGTATATTCAATCTGAACTTTTAGCGGATTGTTTTCCACAGAGGCAGCAGTTAAATTTCCTCCTTCTGCACTTGCTTGTGCTGTGCCCGATGATCCTGTACTGCCTTCAGTGCCGACACTCTGTGTACTGGTGATATCAAAGGAAGCAATTGTATAGTCCCCTTTCTCAAGGTTTCCTACAATCGTTGAGGAACTTCCCGATACCTTGTAATTATCCTGGTCAGGAACTGATACTTTCACCGAATATGCAATGTTATTGCCTATATTTGCAACTGAAAGCGATACTCCCCCTTCATCACTTTCGGAGAACGAAACGTCAAAGTCGGTTTCTCCGCCTACGAAAACTCCGGCGGTAGTATTGATAGTTTGTTCATTAGAATTATAGTCCTCAAGGATGAGATTTATGTCCAGGGTATAAAGTCCAGGATCTGCGTTTACATCTGCCATTACGGTGTAAGTAATGTTTACTGATTCACCTGCATCGAGATATTTGATGTACTTTGTATTATCGGAGTATACAGGAAGAATCACGCCTTTTGGGTCATTCCATGAAACTACCATGTTCTTCAGAGGCGAAGTTCCTGTGTTTGTTACTATGAACTCCAGAGTCTCTTCTTTTGCAATGTCAATGTTTGCCTTATCTATAGTCACAATCTGAGCGTATTCTTTACCTCTGACTTCTACCTGAACTGTTTTTGTAGTTGTGTATGTGGTTGATGAAGATCCTGATCCGCTTTTATAGGTAGTGACAATGTCTACATCATACGTGCCTGCAGATGCATTTGAATCTGTCAGGAGTTTAAATTTAAGGACGCCTCCCTCATCTTCATCCTGCCTTGCATTAAGGTAAGATATCGATTTTTCAAGAGATTGCCCGGAAATTGCAGTGAAAGGATATTCAGGATCGATTTTAACAGAGATGTCTTTTACATCCTTTGTACCCACATTTTGCACGCTGACAGTGAGTTCAACAGGTTCTCCGGGGCGAGCAGTGTCAGGATTCTGGTTGGTTAAATTTACGTCCAGGTTTGAAGAAGTTATGTATCCGTTTGATGTGCCAAGTGCCGTTCCAGCTCCAAGACACACGAATACTGAGAATATCAGTAAAATTGTTAGCAAAGGAAATTTACGCATTTTAATTCCTCAATTCATATTTAGTTCGTTTTTTGTACGTGTCTCGATTTTTTCGATCTCTCCGTCCCTGATGTATACGACCCTTGTCGCATATTTTACCAGGTCAAGGTCATGGGTTACAATAATGACCGTTTTTCCTTCTCTTTCGTGGAGGCCGTCAAGAAATTCCAGGATGTAATCTCCGGTCTTTGTGTCCAGGTTACCTGTAGGCTCGTCCGCCAGGATTATAGGCGGGTTCACAGCCAGGGAACGAGCTATGGCAACTCTTTGCCTCTGCCCGCCCGACAGCTGAGAAGGGCGATTCTGTGTTTTATGCGAAAGTCCGACGATATCAAGCAGATACTTTGCTTTTTGTCTGGCCAGTTGCCGGTCCTCTTCCTGAAATTCCATAGGCAAGAGCACGTTTTCTTCCGTGCTGAGTGTAGGAAGAAGGTTAAAAGTCTGGAATATGAATCCTATCATCTGTCCGCGGATACGAGCAAGTTTCGATTCATCAAGCTCGGAGATATCTTCGGAGTTCAGGCAGACCTTTCCTTTTGAAGGTATGTCAAGGCAGCCCAACAAATTCATAAGAGTACTTTTGCCGCTTCCGCTGGGTCCGAGAATAATCAGAAATTCTCCTTCATAGATCTCCAGGTTTATTCCCTTAAGAGCTGCAAATTC
>DUIO01000259.1 GCA_013330315.1 Methanosarcina sp.
TTTTTCTCTGATTTTCAGGTTTTTATTCACCATTTAGTCTCATTATGGTTTCATTTTTGTTCTTTTCAAGAAATATGGGAAGTTTTATACTCGAATATATGCAAGCAAAAAAGTAGAAAAGTGAGTTCCAGTGGAAATATAGGGGTTTGAAAAATTTCCTGTGAGAAAAATCAATAGCATTCTAAATATAATTAAGGGCGTTTTACTCTTTTTAAGAGTTTTTTNNAGTAAAATTACGATCTTTACAAAAAAGAAATGCCGTTATCATTATGTACCATTGACTCGTATATATTAAGTGTTATAAAAAGGTCTCAGAAGTGCGGGAAAGAGATTTAGAGGGAAAAATAGCCGGAAAAGATATTTGAACATAAATTTTATCGATACCGGCTTTTCAGGATTTCCTTCCAGAAATATCAAACAGGAGAAATTAAAGAAAATCTGGGAGATTTTCCACAGGAAATTAGAAACCTGAGAAAATTGAAAACCTGAAAAAATTTAAAAGAGAATTTACCGGTTTTAGGTGCTGAATAAGTAAAGGGGGAACTGCGATCAATGGTACAAGACCCTGAAAGGGAAACAGGTACTGATATTCACAACAGAGAAATTGAAAGAGAGGTCTCAGTTGCTGAAATTATGAATAAAGCAGTGATAACAATGGATATTAACTCAGACATTCCTGCCATCGCAAGAGAAATGGTAAACCGTGATGCAGGGAGCGTTATTATCACAGAAAATGAAAAGGCAACGGGGATCATAACTGAGAGAGACCTTGTAAAGAGTATCATTACCGGAGACAGAAAACCAAGTGAAGTGGATGCAAGCGAAATCCTCTCCACTCCTCTTCTGACGGTGGACCCTTCAACCAGTATAACTGAAGCTGCAAAGATTATGTTAAGGGCCAATGTTAAGAGACTGCCAGTCCTGGAAAACGGTACAATCATAGGGGTGATCTCAAATACGGATATCCTGATGATAACACCCGGTCTCAATACGGTTCTAAAAGACCTTATTGATATGAATCGGGAAGCTCTTCTCTCCATTCCGTCAATAGAAGAAGTTTCAGAATCAGAAGACTTCAGTACTGGAATATGCGAGTCATGTGATGTTTTTTCGTATGACCTCAGATTCGTGGACGGAAGATACTTATGTGGAAACTGCAGGCAGGAAGAAGGAGAAGACTACGAGTGAATTACAGTTATAAATTGGAATTACTGTGAATTACGGTCACGAATGGACCGCAATTACAATCAAAATACAAATACAATCGCAATATGAGCTTGATATCTTAAGCTGAGATTTTATGAGATCTGGATTTTAATTTTCTGTTTTAAAGAAAAATAAAGGAAGGTAAACAATGAATGTCAGCGAGATTATGTCAGAAGGGCCTGTAAGTGTCAAAGAGGGGGAATTCGTAACTCACGCCCGCCAACTGATGCGTGATCATTTCCTTCGAAGCGTTGTTGTTGTTGATGAGGGGAACAGGCTTGTGGGAATGCTAAATGACCAGGATATTATGAACGTTACATCCACGCGCTCAAATGTTACGGTAAGCGGATATGCGAGNNTTCTCAGTGATGTTGATATTCTTAAAAACGTGGAGCTCCCCAAAAATGCTTCAAAAACAGTTGAAGCCATTATGACAAAAAAAGTCAAAACCTGCTCGCCCGATGAAAGGACCTCAAAGGTCTGGAATTATATGATAGAAACGGATTATACCGGTATCCCCGTAGTTTCAAAGAAAGGAGACCCTATCGGAATGATAACAAGAAGGGACATAATTAAGTCAGGCATTTTGAGAATGTCTATAGAGGACGAGAGGGCAACAAGACCAAACGAAAGTCCCAAAGTTGAGAGGATTATGTCCACTCCTGCTTATACACTTGCAGAGAACGACTCCATTAAAAATGCAATTGAAATGGTCGTCCAGCGAGATATAGGAAGGGTCACCGTGGTAAACGAGCAGGGCAAAATATCCGGAATCGCTGACAGGCAAGATCTCCTGGAAGCCATAGTTAAGGGATGGACTGAATAAATAACCTAGAATATAAAGAAGAAAATTAGATTCTCGCGCAAAAGGATTATAATGATTAAAGATTATAATTAATAAAGATTACAGATTGACAAAGAAGAGTAAGTGCTCAAAGAGTGAATGTCCAGAAAGATTCGAGAAAAAATTGCTTTAAGGCTTTGTTTGTTTCCAGCAATGAGCATGAGGCCTGAAATTTAAGTTTCAGCCTCAGAGAAAAGATCCTGAGAAAATCAGGTAGAGGAAAAACGGATAATAAAAAAAGCAATTAACGGCAACTCGATTCGGTGATCCTATTGAACAAAAATACGACATTCGTACCAGTCGAAAAAATGAATGTTCAGCCAAAACTGAGCAAATCAAGTAAAAAGGCACAGCAGAGAGACCCTCATATGGTCAGCAGCATGGGTACAATGAGAATTGGTCCCGATTTTAAATCCCGAATTTCAGAACATGAGGGAAAAATTCTTGCTCTGGCAACAAGGGATGTAGTAACACTCCCTCCCACAGCAACCATTATGGAAGCAATCAAGATCATGACTGAAAGGAGGTTCAGGCGTATCCCGATCACGGACGCAGGAACGGGGAGACTGGAAGGAGTAGTTACTTCTGTTGATGTCATCGATTTCCTGGGAGGCGGCAGCAGAAACCTCCTCGTTGAAAACCGCTTCAAAGGCAATCTTCTGGCTGCAATAAATGAAGAAGTACGCCAGATTATGGATACTGACGTTGTATATATCGATGACCAGGCAGATTTTAAAGAAGCGGTTACAACGATGCTTGAAAAGAGGACAGGAGGCCTGCCAATAGTGAACAATAATATGCAGGTCGTCGCAATCTTTACTGAAAGAAATGCCGTAGAACTGATGGGCGGGCTTGTAACAAATAAAACCGTTGATGAATATATGACAAAGAATGTCACAATGGTTACAACAGATACTCCCATAGGGCAGGCAGCAAAAATAATGGTGCAGAACAGATTCCGAAGGCTTCCTGTAGTAAAGGACGGAATCTTTGCGGGAATAGTCACCGCCTCCGATATTGTTCATTTCCTTGGAAGAGGAGATGCTTTTAGCAAACTCACAACAGGAAATATTCATGAGGCACTGGACCAGCCAGTAGGCTCTATTATTTCAAAAGAACTGATCTGGACCAGCCCTGGCACAGATATGGGAAAGGCTATGGAAATTATGCTCGAGAAAAAGATAGGTTCACTCCCGGTACTGGAAGAAGGAATACTACGCGGGATTATTACAGAGAGCGATTTCCTGCGAGGTTTTGACTTCTAACAGGAGTTAGACAGGTTCGGGATAAAAACCCTGCCAAGCCAGAAAAGACTCCACTAAACCGGAAGTCTTTACTGAAGCCGAAAAACTTCTGTTAACCTAACCGGAACTGATAAGCCAGAATTTACCCGGAAGCACCATAAAAAGAGATCCGGGTTCAACTTTATTAAAGGTTGAAAGGAGGTAAGCTTCTTAGCTGGACAGACCAGAATAAATTCTGATTCTGGGTTCGATATCCTGGAGCGTAGCTGGTCTTAAATGAAATCTCGAGCAGATTCCTGAAAACGACTCTCTTAATAAATGAATTTCTTGATATAATCTACCTTCAATTAACCAGCCTCCTATTACCCCGTCAGGGCTTTGCCCAGAATATGTGGCTTATGCGGTATATAACTTAACAGGATAGTAGATGCTGGTAAAGCATTCGATCTGGAGTAAAGTTTGCATCAAAAATCACAGGGATCACATTTGATTCAAAAACTATAATTGTTAATACTTATATATGTAAAAATGAAGGAGGTATTCAATGAATGTGGCGGACATCATGAGTTCACCTGTATATGTTATAAATGCAGATGAACCCGTGTCACATGCAAGAAATCTGATGTTAAGACACAGAATCAGTACATTGCTTGTCCTCAACGAGGGCAAAATGGTGGGAATCGTCACGAAATCAGACATCACCAACCGCCTGGCTCAGGCCGAACCTCTATGGAGGAGACGACCGATAGACCAGATTCCAATTAAGTTGCTGATGACAGAGTCCGTAATCACCATTTATCCCGAGGCCTCCATTTCCCAGGCAGTCGCCTTGATGCTTGAGAACGGGGTGCATAACATTCCGGTGGTAAAAAACGACGTTGTAGGTATTATAACCAGGACAGATATCGTGCGCTATGTTGCCGAACATGCGGATGAAATAGAAACAAAAATCCCCAGGCTGATGGTCGAGGATGTTGTTTCTGTCCACAGACACCACACAATCAATCATGTCATAGACGAAATGAACAAACATGAAATCGAGAGAGTCATCGTTAAAGATGATGCGGGAAAACCTGCCGGGATTATATCAAGGAGAAGCCTTGCATTAAATCTTTTAACAGACAATGAAGGCAAACTTTCAACAAAAAGTATCAAAATGACACGGAAGTCCTCCCCTGCAGGTCAAAAAACCTACAGGTACGTAAAGGAAGTACCCTTAATAGCGGAGGACATCATGGTTTCTCCAATAGTATCCATTGATATAAACGAGAAAATCAGCAGTGCTGCAAAGAAATTGATTGAAGAAGGGATAAATGCCCTGCCTGTCAGTGAAGGTGAAGATATAGTAGGAATACTGAGCAGGACAGACATTATGAAATCCGTTCTCTAAAAGCAATCCCGGAAAGTATACCTGAAAGGGTACTCCGAGAAGGTACCTGGAAGAAACGCCTGGAAGGTACTCTAAAAGGATATTCTGAAAAAAAGACTTTGTAATTGGATTTAGGATAAGCCAAAATTCGAGATTAAAAGGTATCTTGAGAGAAAAAGAGTAAATGCAGGTGAAATAGAAGCAAAATACCTTTAAAAAAATATTGAATAATTAACCAGGGAGTAATTAACCGAGAAAACCAGGATATCGATAGCAGCATATTGATCGGAAGTTATACGGCAAAAAGATGGAGGTATGCGGCAAAAAAGGGCTAGAAGAGGACAATTGAAAGCAAAAAAAGGATGCAAAATAAAAACTTGAAAAAAATGGATGTATTAAGGTCTGTAAAAACGGAAAAGTCTGTAAAAACAGAAATTGCGGAGAATAAAACTAATACTCTGGATACGCATGAGGTGAAATGCATGCAAGTTAAAGACATAATGGTACAACCACACAGAATTGATAAGTCAGACACTATATCTCACGCCCTTGATCTCATGGAAAAGAAAAATACAAAGCGCCTACTTGTAGTCCACGATAACCAGGTGCTCGGAGTGCTTACCATGAGGAGTCTGACAGAGCAGCTCGGAACTCGCAGAAAACAGAGCAAACCTGCATCCTCTTTGCATGTTGCAACAGCCGTATCCGACAATTTCGTAAAAGTTTTGCCAGATACCGATATCAGAGATGCCCTCACCCTGATGAAAAAGAAAGGAGGCGTTATCATTGTTACCGACAATGGAAACGCAATGGGCTGGATAACTCCACAGGAATTCATGAAAGCGAACCGTTTCACAGGCTTTGTCGGAGAAGTAATGGAAAAAGACCCGATAACTGTCAGCCCTTCAGACCGCGTCAGCCACGCCAGACGCCTTATTCTTGATAAGAATGTGGGAAGACTGCCTGTGACTGAAAATGGAAAGCTTGTAGGGATCGTTGCAGAAGACGATATCGCTTTTGCAATGCGCTCTTTCAGAGACCTTGTAGCTGATAACCAGCAGGACTCCAGAATTAAGAACCTGCTTGTCGGAGATATTATGACTCGCAGCGTGGTCAGTGTGCACACCAACACCCCTCTTTCGGATGCAGTTGGCAGTATGCTGGAACACGATGTCGGAGGTGTTCCTGTCCTCAACCTGGAAGAAGAACTGGTTGGATTCCTTGCACGCAGAAACGTTATAAACACAATTCAGGAATGATATAATCCAGGAATAACCGTAAGTAAACTTTAAGCCGTAAATAAACTTTAAAAAAAGAAGAAAGGAAAGGTCTGTCCTTAAGGGGCAAACCTTCCTGATCTTCTAATAAAGCCTGTTTTATCTGTAATAATATTTCCCGTATCCATTAAAAGTTCTCATTAATCCGTATTGTCCCGTAATTAACCTGTATTATCCCTTATTTTGATAATAATTCGCCTGCTGAAGGCTCTACTAAGATTGTTTCTTTCAGAGTGACCTTATTTAGAATAATCCGTCTCTTCAGAGTGGTCTGTCTCTTTAGAATGATCTGTCCCCTCCAAGCAGACCTTCCAGCACACCGCTGCCGCCAATGCCGGTCTGTTCGTCCCTGTTGCGGCCGTAAGCAGAAGCTGCAAAAATCCTGTCTGCAAGACGCGAGAAAGGCAGGCTCTGCATGTAAACTGTACCCGGACCAGTAAGGGTAGCAAGGACAACCCCTTCACCGCCAAAGAGGGCATTTTTAAAGTCTTTTGACCACGTTATATCATAAGTTACCGATTCTGTGAAAGCTGCAACACAGCCTGTGTCAACTTTGTAGGTTTCGCCCGGAGCCAGATCTTTTCTTACAACCGTGCCTCCGATATGGATAAAAGCCAGACCGTCACCTCTCAATCTCTGGAGAATAAAACCTTCACCACCGAAAAGCCCTGCTCCGAGCTTGCGAGTGAAAGCCACTTCTACTTCCACACCGCGGGCAGCGCAGAGAAAGGCATCTTTCTGACAGAGAATGCTGCCTCCGAACTTTGCAAGGTCAAGAGGAAGAATCTTACCCGGGTATGGAGCTGCAAAAGCTACATGCCCTTTTCCGGAACCTTTGTGAATAAAACTTGTAATAAAGAAGCTTTCACCTGTCAGGGCTCTTTTAAGACTTTTTTTCAAACCTCCCAGAAGCCCGCCGCCCTCATTTCCCATACTGGTCTGCATCTGGATTCCGGGTCCCATATATGTCATGGCTCCGGCTTCTGCCTGAACAGCCTCTCCAGGATCAAGCTCAATTTCAACGATTTGCATCTCGTTGCCAATAATCTCATAGTCGATATCGTCAGCCATTTTGTGCCTCCTGGCTTACATTAAAATTAAAATACAGAAGAAATTAGAAGCCACATATTTAAAAAGATTCTTGATAGACTGATTTCTCTTTATAAACCGGCATGTTCTTTATAAACCGGCGGTCTCTTACAGATCCATATGTCCCGAGACCCGTCAGGAATGATAACTTATTTCATGCCTGAACACAGATAAACAGATATGAATAAAGGGGACAATGAGGAAATAAATCCTGACTTTGTTACGCGGCTGGCTGGCTTCCTGGAATTTGACGAAGGGAGAATTCAACATCTTTTTGAAAAAAACTATCTTGCCAGGAACTGGGGAAAGCACGATTATCTGTTCCGCTTTGACAAAGAAATCTCCCGTATAGAAAGGGGAACAGTGTTTTATGAAAAAGACGAGTCATTTGAAGTTATTATGGGTTTTCCTAAAATCAGGAGAGCCATGGTACTGGACCCCACGCTTAGAAAGCATTTCAGCGGGCTTGAAAAGATAGCCGTTGAAGAAAAAATGAATGGGTATAATGTCAGGGTAGCTCAGGTTAATGGTGAGATCCTTGCAATCACCAGGAGCGGCTATATATGTCCTTACACGACCGAGAGAGCAAATGTAAAATTGAACCTGAAGTTCTTTGATGATTTTCCGGAACTTGTGCTCTACGGGGAAATGATAGGCCCTGACAATCCATATGTCCCAAAAGAAATATACGGCATTGAATCCGTGGAGTTTTACATCTTCGATATCCGCGAAAAAAATAGTGGTAACCCCCTTCCAATACAAAAAAAGCATGAAATTCTGGACGAATACGGCTTTTTACAGGTCAGATCTTTTGGAGAAATACCCCTGGAAACAGCCGCAGAAGAGATTGCAGAAATTGTCCGAAAACTCGGGGAAGAAGAACATGAAGGCGTAGTGATAAAAGACCCGGATATGGTTCTTGCCCCCCTGAAATATACATCATCCCAGAGCAACTGTTCGGATCTCAAGCACGCCTTCAAATTCTACAATGAAGCAGGCCGGGATTATATGCTCTCCAGAATCGTTAGAGAAGGTTTTCAGACAGTAGAATGGGATGAAAACGAAGCCGAGTTCAAAAAACGCTGTATGCAGCTTGGAGAAAGCATCCTGAGCCCGCTGAGAGAATCAATTCGGAGTATAAAAAACGGACAGAGACTCTATGAAGAAGCCAGAATAAGGGTAAAGGACCCGAAAACCGCCACAGAATTTGAAAATTATCTGAAAAGGCTTGGAATTGATGCAGTTTTTGAAGAACCGCAGTCAATAGGGGACGAGTATCTGATAAATATTAAAAAAATAAATAAGAGTACCAACGATAAGACTCAGGCAATCCTGGAAGGGGATCTCTGGTGAGAGTATTTCCTTTCCAGAAAATCTATTCCTGTTTATTCTATTGATTTTTTCTTAAAATTGTTTAAATCTTATCAGATGG
>DUIO01000105.1 GCA_013330315.1 Methanosarcina sp.
GGACGACGTACTAATCAACTGAAAGTAAATGGATTAATAAGTTCAATAAGTTTAATAATTTTAATAATTTTGGTAGCAGTACGTTTAACCTGTAAATTTGACAGCAAAGAGCTGATAGATTTAAAAAACTAATCATGTTTTGCCGGAGGATGGAAAGCCACCCTGCCGGCATAATTTAACTTAATTTTCTCTTAAATTTTCCGCTGGCACAGCGGTTATTCTTTAGCAGTACTTTATTTGCACGGTTTTTTCTTTACTTGCGGTTTCTTCTTTACCTTACTGTTCTTTCTGTTCCATCTCTTTGTGGTATTCGTTGATGGATTTGATAGTAAGGTCCTTTCCTTTCTTCATGGTCTCAATAGCATCGGCTGCTGCAATTGCTGCCTGGATTGTGGTGATGTACGGGACCTTGAAATCCACAGCTGCACGCCTGATCCTGTAACCGTCCCTGCGGGACATTTTGCTTGTGGGGGTGTTAATGATAAGGTCAACTTCGTCCCTGCGCATCATATCGATAACGTTCGGGCTTCCGTCGTGCACTTTCTTAACCGTGTCCATGAAGATGCCGTGCTGTGCAAGGTAGTTCACGGTTCCCCTCGTGCCCATGAGTTCGAGGCCTGCTGCCTGCAGTTTCCTGGCTGCTTCCACAAGTTCTGGTTTGTCAGCGTTCCTTATTGAGAGGAAGACTTTTCCTGTAAGGGGGAGGAGGTTGTCGGCTGCAAGTTCTGCTTTGTAGTATGCCCTTCCGAAGTCGTAGTCAACACCCATGACTTCTCCAGTGCTCTTCATTTCGGGTCCGAGGACAGGGTCTGCTCCGGGGAGCTTGTCAAAGGGCAGGAGGACTTCTTTAATCGAGACATGTTTCGGCTTTGGTTCGTCAGTGTAGCCAAGGTCCTTCAGGCTGTGGCCCGCAATAACTTTGGCCGCGATCTTTGCAAGCGGGATTCCGACTGCTTTTGAGACAAAAGGAATTGTCCTGCTTGAACGAGGGTTTGCTTCAAGAACAAAGACCTTCCCGCCTTTTTCTGCCATCTGCAGGTTAATCAGTCCTTTAACCCTGAGAGCCAGGGCGACCTTGCGGGTATAGTCCCTTACCTGGTCAAGGACTTCAGGGGAGAGAGACTGGGGCGGAATTACACAGGCTGAATCTCCTGAGTGGACACCGGCTTCTTCGATGTGCTCCATGATTGCACCGATAAGCACATCTTTCTGGTCGCAGACTGCGTCCACATCGATTTCACAGGCTCCTTCCAGGAAGTCATCTATAAGGATCGGGTGTTCAGGAGAAACCCTTACTGCCTCTTTCATGTAGCGTTCAAGGTCGATTTCGTCATAGACTATTTCCATTGCCCTGCCGCCGAGCACATAGGAGGGGCGAACGAGTACAGGGAAACCTATCCTCTGCGCAACCTGGATCGCTTCCTGCTGTGAGGTTGCGTATCCTCCTTCCGGCTGGGGGATTCCGAGTTTCTGCATAAGGAGGTAGAATTTTTCCCTATCTTCGGCAAGGTCCATGTCTTCGGGGTCAGTGCCCATAATTACTGTGTCAAGGTCTGTCCTGCGCTTTAATTCCTTTTTCAGGGGGAGTGCAAGGTTGACTGAGGTCTGCCCTCCGAACTGCACAAGGACACCGTCGGGCCTCTCACGTTCAATTACGTTCATTACGTATTCCATTGTGAGGGGTTCAAAAAAGAGCTTGTCAGAGGTATCGAAGTCAGTTGATACGGTTTCAGGGTTGTTGTTGATGATATGGGTCTCTATGCCCTCTTCCCTGAGCGCGGTTACTGCATGGACAGTACAGTAGTCAAATTCTATTCCCTGTCCGATCCTGATCGGGCCTGCACCGAGGATGAGGATTTTCTTTTTGTCTGTGGGGTTTGTCTCACAGGTATCTTCGTAAGTAGAATAGTAGTAGGGAGTTGCTGCCTGGAACTCGGCTGCACAGGTATCAACCATCTTGAAGGTGGCAATGAGCCCTGCATTGTGCCTGAGGTCGCTTATTTCTTCCCTTGTTTTGCCGGTCAGTTCTGCAAGGCGGCTGTCAGGGAAGCCCATCCTTTTTACTTCGCGCAGGAACTCAGGGGTCAGTTCTTCTGTTCTGATGCGCTTTTCCATCTCAACGATTTTCTTTATCTTTGAGATGAAGAAGGGGTTGATGCCTGTAAGTTCGGCAATTTCCTTTATCGACATTCCCCTCTCAAGCGCATGGAAGATGACAAAAAGGCGTTCGCTTGTAGGGGTTTTGAGTAGAGTTTTAATCTCTGGCTCTTCCCAGCGTTTTTTCCCGAGCTGGGAATCAATGTCAAGTGACTTAAATGCTTTCAGGAGGGATTCTTCAATTGTCCTGCCAATTGCCATAATTTCTCCCGTGCTTTTCATGGCTGTGGTCAGGGTCTTATCTGCGGTGGTAAACTTATCAAAAGGCCACCTGGGGATTTTTGTAATCACGTAGTCCAGAGCAGGCTCGAAAGAGGCAGGGGTGCTCTTGGTGACATTGTTTATAATTTCGTCAAGGGTCATCCCTATTGCAATCTTTGCGGTTACGCGGGCAATCGGGTAGCCTGTTGCTTTGGAAGCAAGAGCTGAAGACCTGGAAACCCTCGGGTTTACTTCGACAATGCGGTAGTCGCCTTCTTTTAAGGCGTACTGGATGTTACATCCACCCTCAATCTTGAGGGCGCGAATGATCTTAATAGAGGCACTCCTGAGCATCTGGTGCTCTGCATCTGAGAGTGTCTGGGATGGGGCAACTACTGCCGATTCTCCAGTGTGAACGCCCATGGGGTCAATGTTTTCCATGTTACAGATCACAATGCAGGTATCGTTTGCATCCCTCATCACCTCGTACTCTACTTCTGCCCATCCGAGCACGCTTTCTTCAATGAGCACCTGGTTGATGCGGCTGCGCCTGAGCCCGCGTTCCGTGATCTCAAGGAGTTCTTCTTTTGTGCGGGCAATTCCGCCTCCAGCGCCACCGAGAGTGTAAGCCGGACGGATAATAAGGGGAAGACCGAGTTCTTCAACGACCTCTTCGGCTTCCTTTAAGGAGTGTACAGCCCTGCTTAGAGGAACTTTTTCTCCTATCCTGAGCATTGTCTCTTTGAAGAGTTCCCTGTCTTCTGTGTTTTTGATGGCTTCAACAGGAGTCCCAAGGATCTGAACCCCGTATTTCTCAAAAACGCCCATTTCTGCAAGTTCACTGGTAATATTAAGGCCTGTCTGACCTCCAATGCCTGCAATGATGCCGTCAGGGCGTTCTTTTTCAATGATTTTTTCTATAATCCTTGCATCGAGGGGCTCGATGTAGACCGAATCCGCCATTTCGGGGTCGGTCATAATAGTTGCAGGGTTTGAGTTTACGAGCACAACCTGAACGCCTTCTTCTTTTAAAGACCTGCATGCCTGGCTTCCTGAAAAGTCAAATTCCGCAGCCTGTCCGATTGTGATAGGTCCCGAACCTATAAGCAAAACTTTCTTTATATCTTCGTGTTTTGGCATCAGAGATCCCCTCCGAGAACCTTTACGACCTTGCCGAAGAATGTTTCCTCGGTATCCAGAGGACCTGCCTGAGCCTCAGGGTGGAACTGCACACTGAAGATATCAAGGTCTTTGTGGGAAACCCCTTCAACGGTTTTGTCGTTTGCGTTCAGGTATTTTACATAAAGCCCTGTCCCTTCAAGAGAATCCGCATCGACAGCATATCCGTGGTTCTGGGAACTTATGAAAATCCTGTTTTCAATAAGGTCCTTTACAGGCTGGTTTCCTCCCCTGTGCCCGAACTTGAGTTTGTAAGTCCTTGCACCCATTGCAAGGGAAATGATCTGGTGCCCGAAGCAAATTCCTGCGACAGGGATCGTGCCTGCAAAAGCCTTTACGGCATTGATCGCGTCCGTTGCTTTTTCAGGGTCTCCGGGACCGTTTGAGATAAAGAGCATATCAGGCTCGTAGCCTGCAATCTCTTTTGGTTTTGTGGTTGCAGGAACAAGGGTCAGGTCAATTCCCCTTTTATGCAGGTTGTTTATGATGTTCCTCTTTATGCCGAGATCGACCACAACTGCATGTTTGGGTTTGCTGCCCTTCCAGGCGCCTTCAGCTCCCGGGATAAAGCGGGGTTCTTTGCAGGTTACGCGTGCAATAAGTTCTTCGTCCGTTACCTGCGGAAAGTTCCTTGCCACATCAATGGCTTCTTCCCCGTCATCACTGCCGGTGATCAGAGCTGCACGCATGGTCCCGCGCTCCCTTGCCCCTATTGTGAGCATACGGGTGTCCACGCCATCGATCCCTGGCTTTCCTTCATCCTCTAAAAATCTGTGGATAGAACGGGTGGATTTGTAGTGATAGGGTTTTTTGCAGGCTTCCCTGACAACAAGCCCCTCAGCATGGATGTTGTCGGATTGGAACCTTTCTCCGCTGACACCATAGTTCCCTATCAAAGGGTTAGTAAACATTAAAATCTGGCCCTTATAGGAAGGGTCAGTCAGAGCCTCCTCATATCCTGTGAATTGAGTGGTAAAAACGAGTTCGCCGCAAGCTGTGCCTTCGGCACCAAAACCGGTGCCCTTAATAACTGTTCCGTCTTCTAATCCTAGTACTGCTTTCATCATCTGAACCTGCGAGTAAATGTCATAAGACATGTATAAGTGTTGCGATGACTATCCTGATCTTCAGTATTTTTGCTATTTTTTAGTCTTTTAATATATAAATCTATCAATTAAATATTTTCTTCAGGAGATGGCCCTTTTAACTGTGTCCAAAATATTTCCTAAAAAAGACCAGTCTTCAGTTAATGTTACTTTCGGCACATTAACGAAATTCCTGATATCCTCCTAAATTTATAAGCCATGTGTTGGTACTGGAATAATCAGGTCTATAATAGTCAAGGTATATTCCATAATTCAAATATGCTAAAATAATTGCAAGTTTCATACTTTTAGATCTTGATTTATTGCCTTATTTATGCTTTTTTTACGCTCTAATAAATAAGTTCTATATTAAGATTCCGCAANNTCTCTTAAATCTATATTTTCAGTCTCCTGAAACTTAATATTAAAGAGAAAAACCAATTCAAATAAAACTTAGTTTTTATTGACTGAATTTTTGCGGCAGTTTTTCAACGGGATTCTACGTTTTTGCAAATACTGTCAATGATTTTTGGAAATCACTTCGGTAAAACCGGGTATTATTATGGACAAAAAAATAAAACTTGAAGTACGAAACGTTACTAAGGTTTTTGGTAAGAACTCTCTTAAAGTAATTTCCCTTCTGAATGAAGGCTTATCTAAAAGTGAAATTTTTGAAAAAACAAAACAGACCGTAGGGCTCAACAATGTTAACTTTGAGGTCTACGATGGAGAGATTTTCGTAATAATGGGGCTTTCGGGTTCTGGAAAATCTACTCTTTTGCGCTGTTTGAACCGCCTCATTGAACCAACCATCGGCGAAATCCTGATAGACGGGCAAAACGTCACGCAAATGAGAGATGAAGAGCTGCGGAATACCCGCAGGGCAAAGCTCGGGATGGTTTTCCAGAACTTCGCCCTGCTCCCTCACAGGACAGTTCTCGACAACGTGGCGTACGGGCTTGAAATCCAGGGAATNNCCGGACATCCTGCTTATGGACGAAGCTTTCAGCGCCCTTGACCCGCTTATCAGGAGCGATATGCAGGACGAGCTGCTTGCCCTTGAAGACAGGGTGCAGAAGACAATTATCTTTGTCTCCCACGACCTGGACGAAGCCCTGAAACTCGGGGACAGAATTGCTCTCATGAAAGACGGGGAGGTTGTGCAGATAGGGACTCCTGAAGAGATCCTGACCGAACCTGCAGACTCCTACGTTTCAAAGTTCGTTGCAGGGGTTGACAGGTCAAAGATCCTCAATGCCGAATCGGTTATGAAACGGCCTGAGCCGCTCATATCCATAACTTCCGGGCCAAGGGTTGCTATTCAGCTGATGAAAGCCCACGGAATCTCCTCGATTTATGTAGTTGAGGGAAAGAACAGGCGCCTTAAAGGCATACTTATGATCAGGGATGCTCTTGAAGCCCTGAAGACAGGAAAAAGCCTTGAAACAGTAATGATTCAAGAAATCCCCTGCGTTACTCCGGATCTTCCTCTTAACGAGGTAATTCCTCTAATTGCAGACAGTCAGTACCCTCTTGCAGTGGTCAATGATTCCGGAAAGCTGCTCGGGATTATCGTAAGGGGAAGTGTACTCGGTGCTCTTGCAATGTCCGGAGGGAACGGGCAGTACGAAGCTTCCGCAGGAGTCAGTTCAGAAGAAATTGATTCAAAAGAAATTGATTCAAAAGAAAAAATTTCTGTAAAGAAGCCTCCAGAGAAAACTGTCTTCATCGGTAAAAATAAAGGAGAAGCCGGACCTCCATCCGAAAGCTCAGGTGTTCCCAGATGTATAGTTAATGGTGGAATTGACAGTGGACCTGTACCTGCTGAGCCAGAAGTTAACAAGGGAGCAGTTGACAGGTCTGATGCCGTTTCAGGCCCGGAGGTGAAAACATGCTGATCCCCAGGCTCCCGATTGGAGATACGGTTGAATTTATTGTGGACTGGATCGAAGGCAATTTCGGTACAGTTCTCGATTTCACAAGTGATAAGCTTGATTTCCTGATCTCGGGCTTAAAAGACATCTTGCTTTTCCTGCCCCCGGAAATTTTCATCCTGGGAATTTTTCTCCTTGCATTCTTTGCAGGAAAGCGCAATATCAGGCTTGCAGTCGGGACTGCATTTGGGTTTTTTCTTATCCATAACATGGGGCTCTGGATGCTCTCTATGGAGACACTTGCTCTTGTACTTTCTTCCGCCCTGCTTGCTCTGATTTTAGGGATTCCTGCAGGCATTCTTTCTGCAAAAAATGAAATTGCTTACCATCTCGTTAAACCCTTGCTCGACTTCATGCAGACTATGCCGTCGTTTGTCTATCTTATCCCTGCCCTCATCTTTTTCGGGTTAGGAAACGTTCCCGGCATGATCGCAACGGTCGTCTTTGCAATGCCCCCTGCAATAAGGCTTACAAATCTCGGGATCAGGCAGGTCCCAAAAGAGCTTACCGAGGTCGCTGACGCCTTCGGATCGACAGGCTGGCAGAAGCTTTCCAAGGTGGAACTGCCTGTGGCTCTTCCTACCATAATGGCAGGGGTTAACCAGTGCATTATGCTTTCCCTGTCGATGGTTGTCATTGCAGCCATGATAGGGGCAAGGGGACTTGGGTACCAGGTCCTTTTCGGGATCCAGCGTGTGGATATCGGCATGGGCTTTGAAGCTGGGCTTGCAATTGTAATAATTGCAGTTGTCCTTGACAGGATTACCCAGCACCTCAGCCCGAGGTAAAACCACTGGTCCTGATCCTTCTCTGAAACA
>DUIO01000104.1 GCA_013330315.1 Methanosarcina sp.
AAAGGATAGAAAATTATGTCAGGATAGGAAAAGAAGAGGGTGCAACTCTCCTGATTGGCGGGAATAGGACGGATCCGGGATTTCCGGGTTATTTTTTCAAACCTACCATTTTTACGGATGTCATGCCTGATATGAAAATTGCACAGGAAGAGATCTTTGGTCCCGTGCTCAGCATAATTACGGTTTCAGGTCTTGAAGAAGCCATAAAGGTCGCCAATAACACAAAATACGGCCTTTCATCGGCTATTTATACTGAAAACATAGGAACTGCTTTCAGGGCAGTTGAAAGATTGGAAGCAGGAATAACATATGTCAATGCCCCTACAATAGGTGCTGAAGTCCATCTTCCTTTTGGAGGAATAAAAGGGACAGGAAACGGATTCAGGGAAGCCGGGACAGAGGCAATTAAAGAATTTACCGAGGTAAAAGCCGTATATATAGATTATAGCGGCAGGCTGCAAAAAGCCCAGATAGATACTGTATGAAACGGGGAGAGGGGGAGGCATTCTGGGTTACGAAATACCGGAAAAGCTTGAAGAATGGAAAAAATCCGATAAAACGGGAAAAAAAGAGGACACAATGAAAGAACAGGGAAGGGAATTCGATTTTTTTGAACAGGAAGTAGGCTTGCTGGATACTGTTGGCACAAGAGCGAGGGAAATTATAGGGCAGGACTGCAGCATGGTATCTGCTTGTGTAGCCCGCCCTTATCCCCTGGTGGTTGACAGGGCAAAAGGTTCCATAGTCAAGGATATAGACGGCAGAGAGTACATAGATTTCGTTGCAGGGATTGCGGTAATGAATGCAGGCTATTCAAACCCTGATGTTAAAGCTGCTATCTCTGCCCAGTTGGAGAAAATGGTCCACTGCGGATACGGGGACTTTTTTGCCGAACCTCCCCTTAAACTTGCAAAAAAACTCAGGGAGCTTTCAGGTTATTCAAGAGTCTTTTACTGCAACAGCGGAGCTGAGTCAGTGGAAGCTGCAATGAAACTCTCTCTGTGGAAAACAAAGCGCCAGAACTTTATTGCTTTTTATAACGCTTTCCATGGCCGGACCCTTGGAGCCCTCTCCTTAACCGGTTCTAAAGTCAGGCAAAAAGAGCACTTTCCTACAATCCGCACAGTGCATACTCACTATGCTTACTGCTACCGCTGCCCCATGAAGCTCGAATATCCCTCCTGTGGGGTCGAATGTGCAAAGCAGATTGAAAACCTTATTTTCAGGAGAGAACTAAGCCCTGAAGATACTGCTGCCGTCTTTATCGAACCGATCCAGGGAGAAGGAGGCTATATAGTCCCGCCTCAGGAGTTCCATAAAGAGGTAAGAAAAATATGTACTGATAATGACGTCCTCCTTGCAGCAGATGAAGTCCAGACAGGCTGTTTCCGGACAGGTCCTTTCCTGGCGATGGAAAATTTTGAGATAAGGGCTGACATCACCTGCCTTGCAAAAGCCCTGGGCGCAGGCCTCCCGATAGGTGCAATGCTTGCGGACCGCGATCTCATGGACTGGCCTCCCGGTGTCCACTCAAACACCTTCGGAGGGAACCTTCTTTCTTCAGCTGCAGCCCTTGCTTCCCTTGAGTTCCTTGAAAAAGAAAATACCGAAAACCACGTCCGAGAGATGGGGGCTCATATTCGGCAGCGCTTGAGAGAGCTTCAGGAAAACTTCCCCTGCATAGGAGATGTCCGCGGGCTTGGTCTCATGATAGGTGCAGAGATTGTAAAGCCAGACAAATCCATAGACCCGGCCCGAAGAGATAGGATAATCAAGGAAGCCTTCAAAGACGGCATCCTGCTCCTCCCTTGCGGAGATTCCGTAATACGCTTCTCTCCACCCCTGGTTATGACCGATGAAGAAGCCGACCTGGGTTTTGATAAATTCGAAAAAGCCCTTAAAAGAGCAGTAAGGTAAGAAAGAAAAATATACCATTTTTAAAAAAAGCCTGTACGCCCCCTTCAAAAAGTTATAGCATTACCAGGAATCCCATTATGAAAATACGCACATATGGAACTGGCAAAACTTTTTTATTCAATAGTCGCGTATTTAATAATATGGATTATAAGAACAATGACCGGTTTGAGAACAATAGTTCAGCTTTGATTGTTTTTATAACTATTATTGCAATAGCAGTAAGCCTATTAGGAATTATGGTGTCTATTAAGTAATGCATTTATTCAAATCAACAAAAACGATTACTTTTTTATTCAAATTTTATTCAAATAGCAGAAAAACATGTGAACAGCAAAGGCTCAACGTCAAAGGTTTTTGGAAGTCTGCCCAGAAGAGATAAAAGAGCAGTTTTACTGCCCTTGTTTAAAAAAATGTGAATTAAGGTTTATCTGTCTTGCCTGTTGCATTCTTACTTTTCTTTTGTTTCACTTTCAGCCGTTTCACTCTTAGCCGTTTTGAGAGTGACCAGCCTGCTCTCTACAAGCCCCATAGGAAGGTCTGCACTGAGTGTGAGAGAACCGATTTTATCTCCTGAAAGGGTCCTCCCAGGAAGGTCAGGTCTAATTTCAAGCCTGCTTCCTGCAGGCGTTTCTGGCTGTTCGGTTTTAAGCCCTGTAAGAGGGCTGGAAAGAGAGCCGGATACAAGTCCCATAGCCGAGTCAGATACAAGCCTTGGAAGGGTTTCCGGGCTCAGACGGGCATTTCCAAAAGAAGAAAGCCCGAGGTCTCTTTCAGGAGAAAGCCGGTTATTGAAATCAGGCAAAAGACCCCTGAACTGGTCAAGAGCAGGGCTTGAAAAAGTAGCTGATTCGTAAGTAGGAGTAGACTGCCCGGCAGGTGACTTTTCATGGTTTTCACGGGCTGCGCGGTCAGAAGAATGCGAAGCTAAAACGGAATCTTCGGATTTGCTGCTAATCATAGCTTTAAGGATTGTCACGATGGTATATCAATTATACGAGGACAATACGAGGACATTTCCGTACGAGGGCATTCCAGGGTTTGCTTGGCCGCACTTTTCAGTCTTCTTTTTAAATAGCTAACACATAAGCATGCTACCGGACAAGCATGTTACTGGNNAGTAATTCATTCATTCATTCATTCATTCATTCATTTATTCATTCGTTAATTTTTGCTTCACATAGCTCCTTTCCCTGTTTTGCGATTTCGTTTCCCGGGCTGAGCTTCAGGGCTCTCACATAGCATTTGAAAGCCTCCTTATATTCTGAAAACTCGCAGAGCAGGTNNGCTTCAAGGGCTTTTTCTTTTTCCCCGAGTTTCATGAAAACATTGCCTTTCCAGTGCCAGGTCTCAGCGTTATCGGGCTTCATGATAGGGGCTTTGTTTCGGGAAAAGAAGCTGAACCTGGGAAGTTTGCATGCCCAATCGGAAGCCTGTTTGGGCTCTGCTGCAAGGGCTCTGTCAAATGTTTCCAGGGCTTTTTCAGGGAGCCCCATCATAAAGTAAACAATTCCTTTACTGGTCAGGAGTTTAGGGGATTCGGGGTCAAAAGAGAGCGCTTTTTCATAGGCTTCGAGAGCTTCTTCATTCCTTCCCATAGCAGAGAGAACAAAACCTCTGTTGGACCACTCGGTCGGGTTTTCAGGTTTAAGCTCAAGAATTGAATCAACAATCTTAAGGGCTTCTGCATATTTTCCGAGCTTGAACAAAGACATACCTATGCAGGACCTGGCTTCCTGAGCCTTTTCAAGCAACTCTTTTCCACGTTTCTCTTTGCCTTTTTCAAAAAGCAGTTCTGCCATTTTTTTCCAGGTCTCACCTGCTTCGCCATAAGCGGCAAGTGCATCTTCATAATTGCCCATCTGGAAAAAAACTTTGCCTTTGCTGTAGCTCTCATCGGCCAATCTATCAAGGTCTTTGAGTGCATTTGTCATTTTTGCCATTTTTTTTGCCCCATATCCATAATAAGAATAACCAAAACTTGCGTTATTAGAACACAAAATGTCATAACTCGTATTCTGAAGTTGGTTACTTCAAATCTGGAAAAACTATTCTGATAAAGAAATGTTGTTTTATGATATACTAATGTTACTATAACGTTCGAGAACAAAAGAAGTTTGGAAGACTGAAAAATATATCCAGGAAACTGATCAGGAGAACTGATCAGGATGGCTAAAAGGATATTCAAGTAACCGAACTTATCGTTTTCTCTCGCAAAATTCGTTCCTTGCTTCCACCAGAGCCTTCAGATTCTTAAGAGGAGTTTTCGGGGCAAGCCCGCATCCCGGAGCAAGCACATCAATACCGCTCTCCAGATAGGTGAGAGCTTCTTTTTTTACATCTTCTGGACTGCCTCTAAAAAGGGTTCCAGAAGTTGGGATATTGCCGATTAACGCGGCACCTGATTCGTGAGCAAACCTGGAGGCGGTTTTCAAGTTTTTTGTTCCTCCTTCAAGGCTGAGCCCGTCAAACCCGCATGCTGCAATATCATATATAATACTATCAGCAGCTCCGCAGATATGGAGTACACTTTTGCCGCCCGAAAGAGCTTTCGGTACTCGTTCAAGACCTGGTTTTACAAGAGACCGGAACGTATCGGGAGAAATCATATTAGGGGAAGAAATGGCATCTACAAAAACTACCACATCGGCCCCTCTTTTCAAGCACTCCCTGGCATATATTATACAGGCATCAGTGCAGAAGTCAATAAGCCTGCGTACGATATGCGGTCTTTTGATTGTCCATTTCAGGAAATGGGTGATTCCGCAAATGGAGGCTGCAAGTTCGGCAGGACTTTCCATCCCTGCAATGAGTGGAAGGTGAGAGCCGGCTTTTTCCCTGAGGATTTCCGTAGCTTGCAGGACTGCGGGTATCCTGCCCCTCTCAAGCATGTCTTCAGGCAGTTCCGGGACTGAGGGAGAGATTTCCATGGAACCCCTGAGCACAGCAGGGAGTTTTACTTTCGTGCCCGGGTCGACAGCACAGCCAAGGGCTTCTGCGAGCACTACCATATCAAAAGGATACCTGACGGTTTCAAAAGAAGCATTTACATACTGAGAAAACGCCAGTACTGCCATCTTTTCAGGCTGGTTGTCAGCTTCGGGTCTTGCTGCCCCGCTCAAGTCCATAAGCTCGATTATGGGCGCGGTTGTGAAGATGCCAGCAGGTATTCGAGCAGGAGTTTTGCCCTCGAGAGTTCTGAGTAATTCTGTCCTGAAATTAGGTTTCTCCATGAAAATGATCCTTAGTGCTTTTTCTTTATTTTTGCCGACTACTACTTTTGCTACTTATGATAAATCAGTTTTACCACCGGGACAACAATTACCTCCTCCAGTTACTCCCGAAAACCTTTTTTCAATTTGTTTTTAAGGTACCCCGGTTCTTTCTTCTCAACAATTTATTTTTCTCTATGAGAAGGCGAAGTAGTATCACAAACTAAATATTCCTGCCTGTGAACGCGTATCTAATTTTTGCAGTGAACGGGATGCAATGATTATAAATGCGTTACTGGGAAGTATATTTCGAGGGCAGAGAAGCCGGGAACATAGGTAAACTCGACTCGAAAATACCTTTTTGCAAAAATGTATTCTCACAGCATATCATTTCTTCCTTTTCTTCAGAATATGGCCTCTGCTTCTGATACTCACGCTTGCGATTGTGAGGTTGACTCCAGGTTATTCGAGTACTGATAGTCGCTTATTTCAGCGGGTTGATCATTAGGGCTTCACATGGTTTGTGGTAAACCCGTTGTTAGCCTGTCCGAATGGAGTCTACCTTTGTAAATTTCTATTCCTGGCTTGTCCCTGGGAGAATAAAAATTTCTCTGACCTGCATCAGTCATTTTCTCATCACCTTAATTTCCTGGCAGCTTTTCTGGGCCAAGTGAGTTTATTTTGCAATTGATTGTCTCAGTGATTGCGGAAAAGACCTTTTGATACGAAGATAAAAAGATAAAAGGATAAAACAAAAAAAATACTAATTAAAAAACTCAGTAAAAATGCTAAGGAAAGCATCAAACGAAAAATGAAGTAAAAGAATTAACAAAAATAAAAATAAATATCAAAAAAATAAGAGTAAATGCCCCAGGTAAAAAATAGAAAAAGGGAAGAAAAACTTACTCTTCACCTATCCATTNNCTTGAGGTCCCAGCGGTTAAAAGCCCAGTGAGGGGACCAGAGGGTCACAACTGTCCACTCTTCGGAGTCAATTGACTTTTTCAGAGAGGCAGTCATTGCAGCACTGCTGCCTGAGACAAGTTCCATATTAAGGTCGTAATCATTAATTGCAGCTTCCGAAGCCTGCATAATACCTGCTCCGGGGTCGATGCCGATAATTTTGCCGTCAAACCTGTCCTTTTCTGAATTAAGCTCTTCAATGGAATCTATGGTTACATAAGAAGGCACAACAAGCCCTATTCTGCAGTCTTCAAGGTTTGTCTGGACAGAGTTGATCTGGTCTCCGTAAGCTTCCCAGTAGTTCTGATGGGTATAGGGAAGCCATGCAGAGGTTGTGAAATCAAACTGCCCGTCAGCAACCCCCCGGTAAAGAGGTCCTGCATCGACCGCAATAATTTCCACATCTTCGTATCCTGCCTGTTTGAGGACCTGCTGCATCACATTGGTGCTCGCAATCTCACCGTCCCATAAGACATATCCTATCTTTACGGGCTCGCTAAATTCTGATGCTCCTGTTTTTGGAGGAGCGGCTTCTGTTCCTTGTACGGTTTCATCTCCCTGTTCTGCACAGCCTGCTGCAAAAAGGGAGAGTCCTACTATCAGAGCGATTACCAGAGTCGATCCGAGTTTCTTTCCTTCAGGGTTTAATTTCAGGTTTTTCAAAGTATCTACAACCTTTTTTATTCTTTTTTATTCTTTTTTGGTTTTTGAGCAATTGAGGGTTGAAATGAGCAATTCACCATCTTCTGAAAAGTGTAAAAAGCGCTCCTGTTAGCATGAAAAGTCCTGAATCCTAACTGCCTGTTTCAGAGAAGG
>DUIO01000149.1 GCA_013330315.1 Methanosarcina sp.
AGGATAAGACTAGCGCGGCAGTCAGAGGTGCATGCCTCCCTACCGAACGCCCAAGGACCAGTTCGCTTCTTCCGGCCTGTTCTTCGGTGCGTGTATGACGAATAGCAGTCAATGAACTGCCGAGCATAACTGCAATGGCGCTCTGTAACATCCCACGCCATAATATTGCTCCTTCTTTACTTAACGGGACAATAGGGCCAAGCCAGGCCGAAGCCAGGGGACTGCCGGAAAGTTCCGCAATAACTTCCTGCCAATCCGGCATTGCTCCTATAAAAGAAATCTGACCGGCAAAAATCAGTAGAGGAAGCAGGATCCAGATAGGCAGTAAAAACCTATCACGTCGGAGTAATATACGGAGAATTGTTCCTGTTCCGGTGAAGTTGTATTCTTTCATTTTGCATTCTCTCACCTTTCTCCCGTTCACCTTAATGCGCCTCCTTTAATTCATCGCCGTAATGACGCATGAACAATTCTTCGAGGGTTGCGGGTTCCGCTTTCAATGATTTCAATCCGAGGGGAGCCAGTATGCGCATAACCTCATCCATAGCGCTGGCATCTATCGAAAATCGCCATTTTTCTCCCTCCTGACGGATATCGTATACGCCGGAAATCTCATGTAAATCGATATTTAAAGTGGCAAATTCTGCAGTAATTGTAGTTCGGGTTAAATGCCGCAAATCTTTTAATGTTCCTGACTCTACGATCTTGCCCTCTCGGATAATACCCACTCGGTCACAGACAGCTTCTACCTCTGCCAAAATATGGCTTGACAAAAATACGGTTTTTCCGGCTTTCTTTGCTTTAAGAATGTATTCCTGAAAAATAAGTTCCATAAGAGGGTCCAGGCCGGAAGTTGATTCGTCCAGGATTAACAATTCAGCGTTCGAAGCTAATGCCGCTATCAAAGCTACTTTCTGGCGGTTGCCTTTTGAATAAGCTTTAGATTTTTTTCTGAGGTCCAGTCGGAATCTTTCTACCAATTCTCTACGGAAGGACGGGTCAAAACCCCCGTTTAAACGCCCTAAAAAGTCTATCACTTCGCCGCCTGTCAGGTCTGGCCACAGCTTGACATCACCGGGCACATAGGCAACGCGGCGGTGTAATTCTACTGCATCGCGCCAGGGATCGCCCCCCAGCAGTGTAACCTTTCCTGAATCTTTGCGAAGCATGCCTAAAAGTATACGGATCGTGGTAGATTTGCCTGCGCCATTTGGTCCGATAAATCCATACACTTCTCCCTGTCTTACATCCAGGTCTACACCTCTTAAGGCTTCCTGTTTACCAAATGTCTTTTTCAGGCCCATGACCTCGATAATATTCATTTCGGCAGCTCCATTTTCATTTATAAAAACTCTTTCTAAGTTCGTCAAGATAACTATCAAATTCTATCCTTATTTTTTCAAAATCCAGCTCAATAATTTCCAGGTTTTGGATTTTCTCTAGCTGACAATTTGAATAGCCCAGAATTGCCCAGAAAATAAGTTTTTTACATTTTTCAACGTTCAGTCCGTCTCTAAATTTAGACTCATCAACGCCTTCAAACATTAGATCGTAGCCTGATGATTGCCCTCTTTTTTTTCTATCTTCCAGCTCCTTCTTTACTTCATCAGACTCCGTTAATACGGCTACCCTGATAAATTCAAAAATCCGGGGATATTTACGGATCACATCAACCTTCAGAAGATATGTCTGGCGAAATTTTTCAAGTATATCTCTTTCTTTGAAGTTGATCAGGTCAAAATATTCTTCTTTTAAAAACTGGTTGCAGTAATCGAACAGAAATAGAAAAAGATCCTTTTTGGTATTGATATAATGAAATAACAAACCCTTTGAAATTCCTGACTCTTTTGCAATTACATTGGTTGATGCATCATCAAAACCCCTGGATGCAAATTCCTTTAATGCCGCATTTATTATTGCGTCTCTTCGTTTAGGTTCTAGATTTGATAGTTTCGTAAACAGTCTCTCATCTTCTTAAAAGTTCTTTAAACCCTAATTATGTTTTACCTAACAGGTCAATATAGATATAATTTTATTTACCTATAAGGTAAATAGTTGTTGATTAAATTATACGCCATAGAAATGATTTTTTAATTTATAGAATCTTAATTTACAGAATTTTAATTTACAGAATTTTAATTTACAGAATTTTAATTTACAGAATTTTAATTTACAGAATTTTAATTCATAGACATAGCCAAACTATACCTGTGTAAACTTCATTTTCCTCAAAAAAAGGTACAATATAGTAGAATATTATATAGACGATATTAAGAGCGCCATATGAAAAAATAGTGTGCAGGGATGCTGAAAATGTAAAAATCCCCGGTAATCTCTCGCAGTGCGAGATTCCTTTTTAATGACCCGGATTCAGGTCAAAATAATGCTTTCATTCTCGGGTCAGAACTCTTTTCTTTAACTGCCTTTCCAGGTTTCATACGTCAGTTGACGCTGTCTTCCTGAGGCATGACTATTGCCAGTATGATATATATGACAATTCCTATTCCGTCAAGCAGGGCAAGAAGGGCAAAGCCAAGCCTTACAATGGTCGGGTCAATTCCGAAGTATTTCCCAAGACCTCCACATACTCCAAAGATCATGCGGTCACTTTTGCTTCTTGTCAGGCGCTTTTCTTTTGTATAGCTGGCGCTTCTTTCTTCGTGGGTTCCCCCTTCACCTGTTCCTATCCTGGCTCTTTCTTCTGTTTCCATTGTTCTCCCGGGTTTTTCCCACGACTTCTCTGTATAGCCAGTTTCATGTTCTCCCGGAGCTTTGAACTCACTTGAGACAGGTTCTTCTCTTTCCAGGTACTCACGGTCTATTGTGGTACCTCTCTCTTCCATTGTTTTTTCAGGCTTTTCCCATGATTTCTCCGTATAGCCTGTTTCAAGTTCTCCCGGGGCTTTGAAGCTGCTCTCTTTCGGTTCCTTTTTTTCCTGGAATTCGGGATTTTCTTGCATATTGATTATTCTATCTATGAGGATTTATATTATCTGGTACTTATTTAATTTATTTTTATTCTTTTACTTGATTTATCTCGTAGTGTAAGTTTTCTTTCTTCCTTTCAATGGCACTCAGTACAGCCGCATTCCTGATCTCCACGGAGCACGCCGTACAGCATTAGAGGGAACAGAAGGATTGCAAAGCCAAGCTTAATGCTTTCGGGGAGCAGTTCTTCTGCACTTCCCAGGGTTGCAGTCGCGCTGATTCCCAGCTTAAAGTAAAGCCAATCAAGAAGGATTCCTGCCCCAAGCGCGCACAGGGAAATTACTCCAAGGTAAAGGGCTGCNNTTGGCGACCATAGTTATGGTTGCCGCATTCGTTGCAGGACCGGCAAGCAGGAACACGAAAGCCGTACCAGGGCTCATTCCTTTGGCTACAAGGCTTGCGGCAAGTGGGGTAGAAGCAGTAGCGCATATATAAAGGGGGATACCCACCACCAGCATGAATATCATTGAAGTAAACCCGCCACCAAGGTATTCCTGGATCAGTGTTTCGGGAACAGCATANNATCAACATCCATTTTGAAATCTCTCCAGGGAGCTCTATGAAGGCGTATTTAAGGCTTTCAAGAAACTTTTCTTTTGCGGATTTTTTTGCCCTCTTTTCCGGAAATAGTTCATTTTTCTCATGCTCGCAGTGTCCACAGCCGCATGAAGAAGTTTTGCTCTCGGAAATGGGTTCCGATAAACACGTTGTGGGCAAAAATGTAGTAGGCAGGCTTTTTTCTTCCGGTCTGGCATTCAATCCTGGGGTCATGGGTTTTGAGGGCACCATATTCAGGGTAGTATATTCTTTTTTTCCTGTTTCCGGAATTTCTTGTGAGTTACAGCCGCATGAATGTGAATTGCATTTATCGCCTGCTGCCGAAACCCCCATAAGGGTTGAAACTGCAAGAATCTCCGCTTTTTTCCCNNAGAGGAAGCCCTGCCAGAGAAGCGTTGATCACTGAACGGATTTTTCCTGCCGATGTGCCGAGATAATCTACAATTTTCTGGTCAGGTATAAAGGCGTTAAGAATACCTGCAGCCGCAAATCCGAAAATCAGATAAGGGGCAGCTTCTACAAAGATTTCCCATGAGGAAAGCAGGATTCCTGAAAGCAGGTCAGGGGCAAAACCGAGAATCTCAGAGTTCAAACTTTTTCCTCCACATGTTCAAGGCACATCTCGATAAGTGTGCGTACATGTTCGTCTGCAATATAGTAGATCGTGAATTTTCCTTCCCGCCTGACCCTCACAAGGTCAAGTTGCCTGAGAGTGCGGAGCCCGTGAGATACCGCTGATTGCGTAACATTAAGAGCCTGCTCAAGTTCGCAGACACACATTTCTTTTTCCCTTAGTAAAAAGAGGATCCTCAGACGGGTATCCGATTGAAGCGCCTGAAACACTGCAGACATCCTTGTAACAACTTCTGTATCGGGAACCCTCTTAATCAGGGCTTTTATTTTTTCAGGGTTTACTCTGTCGCATTTATCTTGCATGAACATATGAACAGCTGTTCATATATTAATCTCTTTCTAAGAACCTCTCATATATCAGCTGCAGAGTCTGAGGTTACAGGTGAGAAAAATAAAATAAATTAAAAAGTAAAAAATGAATTAAAAATAAAAAATAAACTAAAAAGTAAAAATGAGCTAAAAAGTAAGGGAATGAAGTAAATAATAAAATAAAATAAAATAAAATAATAAAATAAAATCTAGAATAAGGAGCTAAATTGGCTATAATATATTTATAAAGGGATTTGTGGAGAAAAGATTATGGAGGTCCTGCTTTTATGTTTCTTTAAAATCCAAGCATAAGAGCTGCAAACAATCCCAGAGCTAAAAGGGACATCCAATCTCTTTTCTGCATTACAAGCTCATGCATCGATGTTCTGCGAGTTCCCTGGTATCCTCTGCTTTCCATTGCGAGGGAAAGCTCTTCAGCATCCCTTACAACGCCTCTTATCAGGGGGATGGCAAGGGCAGGGACCGAAGTGAAAGGATTCTTTCCGAAATGCATACCTCTTGAAGCCTGAGCAGCTTTTGTCCTCTCAACCCTATCAAAGAGAAGGGGGAGGAAGGCTATCGAGAGGTTCATCATTGTTGCAAGTTCATAAGAGTTTATACCCAGCCATCGGAGAGGCAGCGGTCGCAGCATTCTCTCTATTCCGCAGGTAATTGCCGACGGATCGGTACTTGCTGTCATAAGAGCGGCAAAAAGCAGCAGCAATATAAATCGTGCAGACAGTCTGAGCCCGTTTAGAAGCCCTTCCAGCGTGGGTTGTAGAACCCAGAAAGAAACCAGAGCCTGCCCTTCTGTGAAAAAAAACTGCGCAAGGAAGATAAATATAATGAACATTACCATGGGTCTTACTGCCCTGAAAAATACCTTTGCTGGCAGTCCTGTAAATGAAGTGAGGGCAATAAAAAAGGTGAAGAGAATCCCTATCCCTAAAAAATTTTCAGTCCTGAAAGTCAGAATACCCAGCAGCATCACCGCCGCAAGCTTTGTCCTGGGGTCAAGCGTATGCAGAAAAGACCTTCCGGGCACATAACTGAAAACTGGTTCTTGCATATTCTTTCTTTCCTTATTTCTAGAACTTTCTGGTTATTTTTAGAGTTTTTCAGGCTGCGTCTCTTCAGCTTTTCCCTTCTCAATCATTGATTTTACTTTCAATATCTCTTCAAGTGCCTCCTCGACACTGAATATAGCAAGGTTTACGGGCACTCCTCTGGAACTCAGCTCTCTCATCATTGAAGCTATCGGAGGGAGGGGGACGTTTTCAGCCTCCATATACTCTTTTCTACTTCCCTGAAAACCTATCCTTCCTTCCTTTACAAGAATTATCTTTTCCAGCAGGGGGAAAAAACCTTTGAGATTGTGGGTTACTGTTATAATTGTAGTGCCCTGGCCCTTTATTTTTTTGAGTGTGTCCAGAATTTCTTTTTTTCCAGCAGGGTCGAGCCCTGTTATAGGTTCGTCCAGAACAAGATAATCGGGTCTGAGGGCAAGGGCGCTTGCAAGGGCGACTCTCTGCATCTCTCCTCCGCTCAGGCTGAGAGGATCTCTGGATAGCATTGAGCGGTCAAGAGAGGCAGCTTCAAGGGCTTCAAATACCCTTTCTTCGGTTTCTTTTCTGGAATATCCAAAATTTAGCGGCCCGAATGCTATTTCTTCGTACACAGTCCTGCAAAAGAGCTGGTCTGCAGCCTGCTGAAATACCATCCCTACCTTGCTTTTAACCTGTTTTGAGGACGGGTCAAGCCCATTAACTGTTATTTTCCCAGAATCCGGGCGCAAAAGCCCATTAAACAATTTAATAAGAGTGGATTTCCCTGCACCTTTTTCTCCCAGAATCCCTACAAATTCCCCTCTTTCTATACGCAGGTTGACATCTTTTAAGGCTGCAATTTCAAGGGGGGTATTTTTGGAATAGAAAACGCTTACGTTTTCAAGAATAATCGGCATATCTCCTCCGCAAAGCTGGAAGGTGAAGAAGTTATTTCCCAGGGGACCTGGATTCCGTGCTCTTGCAGATGCTCTGCAAGTTCTATCAGGGAAGGCGGAGTAAGCCCGAGGCCCCGCAGGGAAGAGTCCGAGAGTACATGTTCGGGTTCTCCTTCGAGCACTATTCTCCCTCTGTCCATTACGATAATTCGATCTGCGGCATGAAGTTCTTCAAGGTTATGTGTAGTGTATACTATGGTTTTTCCTTTTTCGTGCAGCCTTTTCACGCGCTTAAGGACAGCTTCTCCGGAAGCTGGGTCAAGCATGGAGGTTACTTCGTCGAAAATGAGGCATTCGGGCTCCATAGTAAGGATTCCTGCAAGAGCCACGCACTGTCCCTGCCCTCCGCTCAGGGATTTTGGGGAATGATATCTGTATTTTTCAAGCCCTATTTCAGCAAGAGACTTCTCTATCCGCTTCCGGATTTCCGCTGGAGGGAAGCAAAGGTTTTCAGGCCCGAAAGCAAGGTCTTCTTCTACCGTCCTTCCAACAAACTGAGTCTCAGGATTTTGAAAAACTATTCCCACAATTTTTCTGATATCTCGGAGCTTTGAAAAATCTCCGGTACTCATACCCCTGACGGTGACTTTTCCTTTCTGCGGTCTAAGGAGCCCGTTAAGATGAAGAGCAAGAGTGGATTTTCCGCTCCCGTTTCTGCCTATTATCCCAAGGTATTCTCCTTTTCTTATTGCAAGATTTATATTTCTGAGAGCGGGGGTTCCATCAGGGTAGTTGTAACTTACGTTTTCGAGTCTTATCATGCGGAATCTAACTTATTTTCCTTTTTTGTTTAAATGAAATCGGGAGCTGATTTTTTCGAGCGGCAAGCTTCTGGTTTTGAGAATTTACAGTTCATTCTTTGAAGCAATATATGCGGCAACTGCAGTTTTTACTATTTCTCCAGGAATGAAAGGTATAACTCCGAGAGTAATAGCTGTTCCAGCTCCTACTTCAGCTACCAGCATTAACTGCGAGACCCCAAGTGTGTATATAACCAGAATCCCCATACTCATGTTNNTATACAACCATGCTCATACTTCCCCATTTACTTTTTAACATGCTTCCTGCAAGCAGGACAAAGAATACCTGCAGTGTCGCAGGCACAGGTGAAAAGGGTATGGGGACCTGTATATAAGCTCCTGCAGCAGTCAGGGCTGCAAAAAGAGATGCAAAAACCATTTTCCTGAGCTCTGGGTTATGGACGGAGTAAGAGTGATTCTCTATATGCATGCTTTTTCCTTTCTTTTTGTTTTTATTTCTTTACCCGGCTTTCTGTCA
>DUIO01000034.1 GCA_013330315.1 Methanosarcina sp.
ATTTTCCGGATGGAACCCATACCGGTATTCGTATAATCAGAAAGAGGATTTGTCATGACTCAAAAAGAGATTTCAATTATTCACCCCCGCCCAAGTTCAATTGTTGCGGCTCTTTATACCCTCAGGGACTTAAATGTTGATGTTGCAATTCTGCACGGGCCTCCAGGTTGTTCTTTTAAGCATGCCAGGTTGCTTGAAGAAGACGGCGTTCATGTAGTTACTACAGGGCTTGACGAAAACGGTTTTGTTTTCGGAGGGCATGACCGGCTTGTACAGCTGATTAACAAGTCTATCGAACTCTTCAACCCCAAAATCCTGGGCATTGTCGGAACCTGCGCCAGCATGATCATAGGAGAAGAAATGCATGAAGCCGTGCTTGAGGCAAATCCGGATATCCCTGTTATTGAAGTTGAAGTGCATGCAGGCTATCATAATAATACTAAAGGCGTGCTTTTCACTCTCGAATCTGCACTTGATGCCGGGATTATTGACCGTAAGGAGTTCGAGCGTCAGGAGTACCTCCTCATAAAAGCAACGGAAGTTGAGAAGAGGTTCGGGGCTGCAAGCAAAGAATACCTTGCTCCCTCCAGGGGAGACCTCAAATACAAGGTTGCAAGGCGGGTTCTCGAGCTTCTCAAGGAAGGCAAAAAAGGCCTTACCATCATGAATGCTAAAAAAGAAACAGGCTATATGTTTGCAGACATCACCCTTGCGGTCAACGAAGTTGCAGCTGCTCTCGGAAAAAAGGAAAACCTGGTCAATATGGCAAATATCGACCCCGAGCTTGGTCTTCCACGGGTCAGGCAGCATGCCGAATATATTATGCGGGACTTCAAAGCCCAGGGGGTTGAGATTCACGAAATTATCGGTGGCATGGACGAATATCCAGTTACAGGGGACAGGGTCAGCCGGCTGATAAAAGAAAAATACAGTGATTACGATTTCGCAATTATTACAGGTGTTCCTCACGCGATCCCTATGGAAAATCTGCGGCACATGGAATTGATCTCGAGTACCAACGGTCCGAGACAGGTCCTTCCCTTAAAAGAAATGGGGCATGATCATGTTATGGTTGAGATCGACCTCCACCCAAAAACCCTTGGGGTCAGCCAGATAGTTGAATCCGAGTTCGGAGCAACATTAAGGGAAGTTGCAAAGGAAGCCTGAGCAAAAAGGAACCCTAACAGGAAAAGAGGATAAAAGCCTGCGCGATCAGGACAGAAGTCCAGACAATCGGATGAAACAGGGCAATCGGGACAAAAGCCGAAATTGTCAGGATAAATCCGGGATAACTCATATAAACAGGAGGAAGACCCTTTGAAAAAACAAAAGATTGTTGCAATTTACGGAAAAGGCGGCATAGGTAAATCAAGCACTGCCTCAAATGTGGCAGCTGCCTGTGCGGAAGCTGGCAAGAAAGTTATGATCATAGGCTGCGATCCCAAAAGTGACTCCTCAATAACCCTTCTTGGTGGAAAGAGAATCCCTACTATTCTCGACCTCCTCCGCGAAGGTATAGATGTGAAGGAAAAAGACGTGGTCTTTGAAGGGTATGCAGGAGTCAAATGCGTGGAAGCCGGAGGTCCGGAACCGGGCATAGGCTGTGCAGGCCGCGGGATTATAGTCGCAATCCAGAAACTAAAGAACATTTCAGGCGACCTTTTGAAAGAGCAGGACCTCATCATCTACGATGTGCCGGGAGATATCGTATGCGGCGGGAGTGTTGCCCCTGTCAGAAAGGGTTATGTTAATGAGGCGTATGTCCTGACCTCAGGAGAGTACATGCCCCTTTATGCAGCAAACAATATCTGCAAAGGTCTCTCTAAAATCGGAATGCCGCTTAGCGGGGTAATTTGTAACTCCAGAAATGCAAGCAGGGAAGAAGAGATCGTCAGGAAGTTTTCCGAGGAAATAGGCAGCCAGTTAATGGCTTTTATTCCGAAGCGGCAGGCGGTACAGGACTGGGAGAGGGAAGGCTATTCCGTTATGGAAAAAGCCCCAGAATCCGACATAGCCGAAGTTTACCGCCAGCTTGGGAACGCAATCCTGGAAAACAAAAAGAAGGTTATGGCAGACCACCTGAGCGATGAGCGGTTAAGGGAAATGACGAAGTAAGCCTGAATGAACTGAAAACAAATAATGAATTTTACAGCATAAGCCGCAAAAAACATCTGTGCTGTAATAACCGGAAAAAACCATCTCAGGGGTATTAAAAGCATGTCCCACAGCAACCAACCCGGCGGAAAAGATGCAGGGAGCATTCCGAGAGTCCTGATTTCCGCAGATCGCTCCTCTTCAGGCAAGACCACGATTTCCATGGGGCTTATGGCTGCCCTTGTCTCAAGAGGGTATAAAGTCCAGCCTTTTAAGGTCGCCCTTGACTATATCGACCCCAGTTATCACACTGAGATCACGGGCAGGTTTTGCAGAAACCTTGACGGATACCTCATGGATGAGCGCGGAATCCTTGATGTTTACANNACTGCCCAGATTGCAAAGATCCTTAAATGCCCTGTGGTTTTCGTAATTAATGCCCGCAGCATAACCCGTTCTGCTGCCGCCCTTATAGGCGGTTATAAGAACTTTGACCCTGACGTGGAAATTGCAGGAGTAATCCTTAACAATATTGGGGGACGCCGCCATTCACAGAAAGCAAAAGAGGCGATAGAGTACTATACCGGCGTGCCGGTTATCGGAATTATTCCAAGAGATCCTTCCATGCAGATTTCCATGAGGCACCTCGGGCTTATACCTGCTCTTGAAGGCAGGCGGAGGCTTGGTGACGGCGGGTTTGAGGACAGGCTTCACGGCATAGAAGAAATCATTAATAAAGGAATTGATGTGGACCGCTTCCTTGAAATCGCGGGGAGCGCTAAACCCCTGACAGTTCTGGAGAATGAAATCTTTTCCTCATCATCAAATACTGACTGCCCTGGGCCCAGAATAGGGGTTGCCCTTGATGAGGCATTCAATTTTTATTATCGTGATAATATCGACCTGCTTGAGCTTGCAGGTGCGGAAATCGTTTACTTCAGCCCTGTAAATGACCCCGAAATCCCTAACGTTGACGGGCTCTACATAGGAGGCGGCTACCCCGAACTTTTTGCAGCCGAACTTGAAGCAAATGAGTCCATGCGGACAGCCATAAAAGAAGCTTCTGCTTCAGGCATGCCCATATATGCCGAATGCGGAGGTCTCATGTACCTTACGGAAAAAATCAGCACCGGAGTGCCTGGAAAGGGCACTTACCACGATGCTTCCATGCCCGAATCCACCTATTCGATGGTTGGAGCGCTTCCTGGACACACGGTTATGGGACAGACGAGGGTTGTCAGTTACAATATAGGAACCCTTGAAAGGGACTGCCTGATAGGGAATAAAGGCAACAGTTTCAAAGGACACGAGTTCCACCACTCTGAGATCAGGGAAATTCCCGATGATGCGGAATTTGCAATAACCCTTTCACGGGGCACCGGGATAAAAGGAGACAGGGATGGGCTTATTGTCAAAAATACCCTTGGATCCTATGCCCATCTGCATGGGGTCGCATACAGGGAACTTGCAGGCTCTCTTGTCGAAGCTGCCTGTAAATTCAGGGCTTCCAGGGCTTCCATAATTCCGAGTTAAATATACAAACGGATGGATTAATCTGTTTTTTTATCTAAAAACATAATGCAGGAAAGGTCTGTAAGCAAGTTTCAGAGTTATGATTAGCAGCCTTTGCAGGTAGAAAAAGCAATATTATATTAAACCACATTATTATAAAACGGTTTATTATATACCGGTTATTAAGAGCTGGATTGTTGAAAGCCAGAATAACAGTCCAGTCCGGTGCGAATTAAACTGTTAAAAGTCAGTATCTTATGAAATGAATTCTTATAAAACTTATTTTCATTTTATTTTCTTCTCAGGTGAACCTATTGAAAACACAGCTTAAAGAGGACCGGGTCCTTGCAGGAAAGGAAGCGGTAGCCGAACTTTACAAAACAGGTTATTTCGGGCGCCCCAGAGGTGACGGGCTTGAACTCTCACTCGTAGAGGCTGCATACCTCCAGTCCAGAGGAAAACTCGATATTGAGCTTGAAGGAAAGCTGCTTAATTTCAGAGCCTTTTTCGAACAGGCTTCTTTAAGGCAGCAGAATTTCGAGCTAAAGTATATCGTTTATAAGGACCTCAAGGAAAGAGGATATTACGTCCAGCCTTCAGCAGTAGACTTCAGGGTATACCCCAGGGGTAGCCATCCCGGAAAAAGCGCGGCAAAAATCTTTGTCCATGTACTGTCCGAAAGGCAGCCCCTTCCTGTAAAGCTTTTACGGGACTCGGTCGCTTCAGCAGAAAATGTGCACAAGCAGTTTATCCTCGCCATCGTGGACGAAGAAAGCGACCTTACATTTTATGAAATCAAATCCGCTACTCCTAAAGGGGAGATGCTTGAACCTTTCCCTGAAGTCAAAACCGATGCAACCTTCCTTGAAGACAGGGTAATAGCCTGGGATGAAGATGCTTCCGGAGCCCTTTATTCAAGAGGCTTTTACGGAAAAATGCTTGACTCCGAAAGGTTGCAGCTCTCTCTTGTTGAATCTCTCTATCTCTTTTCCAGGGGGGTTATAGTTGTCAGGGACAGGAAAGGAAGGATTTTTTCGTTCGAAGAGTTTGTTGAGAAAGCTTCGGAAATCGAAGGTTCCTTCCTGATGAAATACAGTGCGTATAAAGCTCTGCGGGACTCCGGACATGTTGTCAAGACAGGCTTTAAATTCGGGACCCATTTCAGGGTCTACAGGAAAGTAGAATCAATAGAAAAAATTCCTCATTCCGAATACCTTGTAAATATTATCCATGCAGACTATGAGTTCAGGCTGCCGATCATGTCCGGTGCGGTCAGGCTTGCAAACAGCGTGCGAAAAAGGATGCTCTTTGCAGTCGAGAAAGGGGAAGAAGTTGAATATCTGGATATAGGCAGGGTAAAAATGTGATCTGCATTCCCTGCATTGATGATGTGCTGGTCAAGCCATATTCACTACGTATTGATTGTACGTTGATTAGTTGAATTTGCAGTTTCGGCTTTATACCAGCCTGAATAAATACGTTCACCGTTCTCAGGGGTTTTCAAAAACCGGTTTTTTATTTCGGAAAGAAGGTGAAGTATAAAATGTGGGATATTATTGCAGTGGACATTTCAGGAAGGCACAGGATAGAAGGCGGCTATTATATGGTCTGTGCAGCGGCGGCTCTTACTGTTTCTGCTGACCATGTAGAAAAGGTAAAACAGGTGAAGATTCTGCCCATCTGGCTTAAAAGAGCCCCTGGTCTGCTTGATATTGTCCAGTTAATTGAGGATACGGCTAATCAGCTTTCATTTGAGGGCACAATTGTGTCAGAAAAAGGGGATATGTATAACCAGCCCCTATGGGTGCCTGAAAGCATGTTTTCCCGGGCGTTTAAGTATCAGGAGTCCATAGCTGAAAGAAGGGCTATCGAACTCGCTCATCATATCTCTTTGAGTGCCCGAAATTTACTCATCAAAGAACTTGGCATTGAGGCGTAAAAATTCCAGCAGAAAAGAAAACAGAAACCGAAAACCGGGTAATTCTTGTAAAAAGAACAAACCCACGGGCTGACCCTGAACGCAGTGAATATCTCTTTCAAGAACTGAAAGAACTTACAAGAGCCGCAGGCTATATCGCTGTTGGCGAGCTTACTCAGATACGCTTTCCTGACTCCAGGTACCAGCTTGGGAAAGGGAAAATTGAAGAACTTGCCGAACTCGTGAGACAAAAGAAAGCCGAAAAGGTAATTTTCTATAACAGGCTTTCCACAATTCAGCTTTTTAATATCTCGGAAATCTGCGGGTGCCAGGTAATAGATAAATTCCAGCTTATCCTTGAGATTTTTGCAAAAAGAGCTACCACACGCCGCTCCAAACTCCAGGTTGAACTTGCAAGGCTCAGGTATGAAGTCCCAAGAGCAAGAGCAATTGTTTCTCTCGTAAAGAAAGAGGAAAGGGCAGGTTTCATGGGTCTTGGAGACTACGAGGACGCTTATGAACAGGATTTAAAGAAAAGGATAACAAGGATTGAAAGCGATCTTGAGTCTGCAGGAAAAGACGATGAGTCCCTGAGGGCTTTCCGGCACAGGAAAGGCTTCTCCCTTGTCGCCCTTGCAGGTTATACCAACGCAGGAAAAAGTACCCTTTTCAATGCTATTGTCGACGAAAGCGTTGAAGCCCAGAACATGCTTTTTACAACTCTTGTGCCCACTACCCGGGCCCTTGACTTAGGAGGAAGAAAGGCTCTTCTGACTGATACTGTAGGGTTCATAGAAGAACTCCCTCACTGGCTTGTTGATGCCTTCAAATCAACCCTTGATGAGATTTTTCTCTCTGACCTTATCCTGCTGGTAGTTGATGTAAGCGAAAAGCCCGAAATAATCCTTCAGAAACTTTCCACATCCCATAATACTCTCTGGGACCGCATCCAGGGAGTCCCTGTAATTACGGTGCTTAACAAAATCGACCGTCTTAAAGAATCCGAGCTTGAAGCTGTTATGGAAGAAATAAGTTATATGGCTCCCAATCCAGTATTCGTTTCAGCAAAAGAAAAACTCGGGATGCGGGAGTTAAAAGATAAAATACTCGAGTACTTACCTGCATGGTCTTTCTATTCCTTTTCCCTCCCTAATTCGGAAAAGGGGATGTCGATCCTCTCCTGGCTTTATGATGAAGGCATCGTACACAGGGTTGAGTATGGAGAGCGGATTTCGGTTGATTATGAAGCCAGGGAAGATATAATCAACAGGATAAAATCTCTTGAGCTTAGACCTGACCAGTAAGATTGAATAGGTTTTCAATCTTTTTTGGTCGTTGTTCACCTGTGATATGTGATAAACACCTGAAGGCGGTGGACTTCCGAAAGCGATGAGGTTTGAATTACGATAATGTTTGAACTAGAATTAGATCTTGAATTAAGACCCATAGGAACAATATTCGAGTAAGTACCGTAATCATTTGAATTAGAATTAGATCTTGAATTAAGGTTCAGCCCGTCGGACATGGTGAGCAGCGAAGACGGGTTTGAATTAGAATTAGATCTTGAATTAAGATGAGTTTGAACTGCGACAAACCTTTAAATAATGATAAACTTTTCCAATTCTATAAAAATCATTAGTATATTGCACTTACGCTTGCCAATATTTTTCTTCTCAGATATTTTTTTGTATGATTTGATTATTGTTCGTATGCCTACGAAAGACATTTATACTCCAAAGCCGTTTGTTTACTTGCGAACGGGTGTCTACTGAAGATATCAGACCCTCCTAATATCCTAAACTACCCCTACACCAGATTTTTTATATAAACATGCCCGTTCGTTATTCCTCCTGAGTCTATTTCTAGCCGGTTTGTAGAAAAGATTCACAGGAAAAAATTCATAAAGAATTTCAAAATATCTTCATAAATTCCTTTTAATAAATTCTCTTTACAGGTTTAATCTGCTTTTATTTGATTTTCAAGCATTCGTACTTAAACGAAAGGCTTTTATTTTATCCTGCCATTATTATAATTGCGGACGGGTTTTTCTTCTGGAAGCGGTACTTCTTTTTTAAGCACGAAGCTAATATCCTGAAATCCCACTGCCGTTCGTTGATTATTTTTTAACAATATTTTTTCATATTATTTTTTCATATTATTTTTTCATATTGCCTTCTTTTTCGTCTACTTCCTTTTCATTTAATTCTTTTTCATTTACTTTCTTCCCACATTTACTTCCTTTTCATTAACTTTCATGTCGTTTTTTCTTATTTTTTCTCTATTTTTGTTCAGTTCTTATGTTAATTTTTACCATATTTTGTCTTTAAGAGCCTTACAGCAGGTCTGTTCCCTTCTTTTCTTCAATTTCCTTTTCCGTTTCAAAATTTATATAAATTGAATTCGCATTTTTATATTATCATGAAATTCGATCTTCACGTACATTCCAGTCACTCAAAAGATAGTAATTCGAGCCATCGGGAAATTCTTGAGATTGCCCGCAAAAGAGGGCTTGACGGGCTCGCTATCTGTGATCACGATACCGTGGAAGGCGGGCTCGCCTGTGCGGAAAAAACCGTGGAACTCGGTTTTGAAATCACGGTGATCCCGGGGGTGGAAGTGAGTTCCTTAAAAGGACATATTCTGGTTCTCGGAGTTAGGGAAAATATCGAACCTCTATTGAGTCCGGAGGAGACGATCCGTCAGGCGAGGAGACTTGGAGGCACGGTTATTATCCCTCACCCATTCAAGCGAAGTTCTCATGGGATAGGAAGTTTTGAAGGGCTTGATATTGATGCCGTTGAAGTCTTCAATTCTCGCTGTCTTTTTAATTCAGCCAACCGAAAAGCTCTGGCTGAAGCAGACCGGCTAGGAATACCCGGAGTTGCGGGAAGTGATTCTCATATTCCCCAAATGGTAGGGCAGGCGTACACCGAAATTGATGCTTCCGAAAATACAGTTGAAGCAGTGCTTAAGGCAATTAAAGAAGGAAAAGTTTCTCCTGCAGGTTGTAATACACCCACACCGATAATTCTCGAACAGATGTCAGGGAGCGTAAAGAGAAAAATAATGAAAAGATTATTCCGAAGATCCTGATGGATAATCCAGGCTTTTTTTCCCATATTATCTCCATCTTTCTGATTCTTATCTTGACTGTTTGTGGACTCAAATACTGACTGCTTATGGACTAAAATAAGCAGAATTAAGAAGTTTGTCTTCTATAGATTAGGAAAAAAGAAAAATGAATAGGAGTTGCAACCATCGGGTTCAATAAAGAAATCATCACTGAGATTGAAATCTTCGCTTCTGCAGACCGCATCTGGCAGATCCTTATGGATTTTGCAGCCTACCCCCAGTGGAACCCTTATATAAAGGAAATTAGCGGGGAGGCGAAGGTTGGAAGCAAAATTAAAGTTCACATGAAGCCTGAATGGGAAAAGGGTGTGACTCTTCACCCCAGGGTTATTCGACTGGAGCCAAGAAAAGAGTTTACCTGGAAAGGAAATTTCTTTTTCCCGGGGTTACTCGATGGAGAGCATAGTTTTATACTTGAAGAGGTTTCACCTCACAGGGTGCGCTTTATCCAGAAAGAAAAATTTAACGGACTTGCAATTCCTATCATCAGCACTTCATGGTCCATAGAAGAAGGGACGATGCGCAGTTTTGGGGAAATGAACAATGCCCTTAAAAAGAGGGCAGAAAAAGTCAAATAAAATTTAAAGAGCTCTTATCTGTAGTAAGTTATGGACCAATCCTAATTTCTCTATATGCATATTTTTTTCTGGTCTTTTGTCGGATTTATCCGCAAAAATTCATTTTTTGAATTTGTTTTTAGGCCTAAAATTTCATTTTTCACATCATCAGGTATTTATATAGTGTCCTTTGCATGATCAAGCATTTATATAATGTCCTTTATATATTATACTGGGATTAATATTCTGTAACTTCTGGTTGTATAAACGGGTTTTGCGAACTCGGGAAAGCCTGGATGAAAACGAGTCAAGTATTAGGGGGGTTTATATTGGAAGGCATTGCTGTTGGAAAATGTATACGCCTGCTGTCCAGAATAGGGGATGAAGCTCTTGACAGATTCTGGAGGGATATTTCTGCAGGCAAATATCCGATAATCGATCTTGAAGGCAATATGGGTTATTCGCTTTCCGACCATGACGGTCTGCTGTTTGTTAGAAACGATTTCAAGACTTCGACTTACGAAGAGTATGAGTTTGTCTTCGGCAACCTTTTCCTGCCGGACACGGTCCAGGAACTCCTGTCAGGAGATAAAGTGCTGCTTCTAATGGTTTACGGAAAAAAGACCCGGAACCTCTTATTATCCGAACTTGATGCAGATACCAGATATATGCTTGACCTGCCTCACGGGCTCTACTCTTTTTTTGCACTTGTTCTCGATGCAGGAGCCAGGGACCTGCTGGATTCCAGAATCTATGCTGTGGGTTTCCCCTGCAAAGGAAATATGAACCACCCGGAACTCGAAAAATTTTATCTCGAACATCCTGCTAATATCCGGGAATTTATTGACCCGACACCTATAGATATTAATCGTGGGGGGCCTTTCTACCTCAATTTGATTATGGTAGATGCTGAGAGTATCCCTGATTGCCCTACAATTTTCTCTGAGTTTATGCAGGAAGACGAACCTTCACCTCCCATTTAAGATAAAAATAGTTATATAGTTGCCAGTTTCAGTATTTCTGAATGCTCCTAAAAACCGAATATGAAAAAGTAGAACCTTACATCACAAAAGACGGTTCAATAATTCGTGAACTTATGCACCCTTCAGTCCACGGCAACTCGGAACAGAGCCTTGCCGAGGCCACCGTGGCTGCCGGAGGAAAAACAATGCTTCATAAACACCGGCTGACTGAAGAAATCTATCACATCACGGAAGGAAGCGGGATAATGACCCTTGGTGCTCAGGAGTTTGAAGTCAGTTCAGGGGATACTGTCTGTATCCAGCCAGAAACGCTGCACAGGATAAGGAATACCGGTGAAAAAGAGCTAAAAATTCTCTGCTGCTGTACGCCGGCGTATTCGCATGAGGATACGGAACTGATGGAGTGAGTTTTTAAGATTGCTTTTATTGTTTACAAATAACTCTTTTCTTTAATTAAAAAAACGAATTTTTTATCTTTTAGCTTCTCGTTTTATGAAGATCCCATTCCATCGCAGCTAAATATTCTAGTGATCAGTACTCACATTAATGGTGTTAATATGAGAATTATACCCTGGAATTGTAACATGGCTTCCAGGAAAAAATAAAAACAAATTATCCCTTATAAACTCGATCCGTTAATAGTTCCAGAATGTGAATAAAGATCGGTATGGCCAGTAATGTTATACGATACTATTTTTTACCTTCCTGCCTACTCCTATCCATAACTTTTTCAATCCTTCTCCTCGTACCATTCGTCCCTTGCCTCAACAAGTGCCCTTATATTCGCAAGCGGAGTCCTCGGTGCGATCCCGCAGCCCGGAGCGAGAATATCCACACCTGCTGAAAGACATTGCTTTGCTTCTGCTTTCACGGCTTCCGGGGTTCCGAAAAGAAGTGTCTTTGAGGGAGAAATATTCCCTATCAGCCTTGCCCTATTTCCTATAGCCTCTTTTGCAGCTTCCATACTGACTTTTTCTTCAATGCTAATTGCTTCGAAGCCGCATTCTGAAAGAGAGCCAAGCGAATTGCCGACATCGCCGCAGATATGCAGGATTAAGGGGCCGTTTACTTTTTTGCAGAGGCATTTATAAAAAGGCTTTATTGAGTCTTCAAGGACTGAAGGGGGCATCATTCTTGAGCCTACCAGTCCGCCGTCGGGCATGGAGAGGGCATCTGCGCCGTGGTCGAAAAGGGAGTTTGCGTACTCAATACAGAGTTCAGTGCAGGTTTCCATAAAGGTATTAAAACAATCAGGTTTTTTTAGTGCCCAGATAAGGCAGTTTTTAACTTCGGTAATGTGGGTAAAAACTGTCAAAGGACCTTCCATGCCTGCAATTAAGGGAATTTCACTTTGCGTTCCTTTTCCGGTTCGGTCTACAAGGATTTCCGTTGCTTTCAAGACGGCAGGAATTCTTCCTTTTTCCAGCAGTTTCTCAGGCACATTGAGGTTTTCAGGCCCTTTTGAGAAAGGATGTGACAGGACTGAGGGCTGGATATCCTTTGTGCCCATCCTCACATCACAGCCCATAATTTCTGCAAGCACGGTCAGACAATAGGGATAACGTATGGCTTCGAGGTTTGCAACCTCGTGGCCTGCAAGAGCAAGTGCCGCCATTTTTTCAGGGTTGGAGTGGGCTTCCGGCCAGGCTGCCCCTGTTATATCCATCAGTTCCACGGTTCCGGTCTGAGTTACGGAAAGGGCGTGGACTCTGTCAACCGGGTTTCCATAGATGGCATCAAGAAAGTTTTTCCTGAGATTTCTTTCCATTTTTCTGGCTCCGATATTTTTACAATTAAATCTCTTTTTAAAGGATTTTTAAATTAATTTGATTTTTTTCATTAAAATCTGTTCCGTTTAGAATTACTGATCTTAGAACTGCGGCAGGTCTGAAAATGGTCTGGCTTTTAATAACTCTTCCATTTTCATTTCTTCCAGAATTTCAAAAGCAAGGTTTGCTGCAAGTTCATTTTCCGAATCAAGCAAGGTTTGCATCCTTTCTTTTTCCTCTTTCGTACAGATATTCATAAGGGCTCCGACTGCTTCTGCTTTTACAAAACGGTTCCAGTCATAAAGTGCATTAATCAGAGGTTCTATAGCTTTTTTCGGTTTTATCCTGCCAAGAGCTTTTGCAGCAGCTAGCCTTGTAAAGTCGTCTTTGTCCGCAAGAGCAAGGATGAGAGGAGCAACTGCAGTTTCAGCTTTAATCCTACCAAGAGCCTCGGCAGCACCCCATTTTCCTTCATTGCTCTCATCAAGAAGTGCGTCAATAAGGGGTTCTATGGCTTTTCTTGAATTTATTTTTCCAAGAGAACGGGCAGCTTCCCCTCTTACAAATCCGGTTGTATCGAAAAGCATGGTATCTATCAGGGGTTCTATGGCTTTTTCAGACTTTGTCTGTCCAAGGGCTTCAGCTGCAAACCGCCTGACAACAGGGTCACTGGCTTTAAGAGCGCTTGCAAGCTGGGGAATGGCTTCTTCGGAGTTCAGGTACCTTAATACTCCGGCCAGAAGCCTCCTTACCTCATCATCTTCGTCTTCAAGAGCATTAATCAGGGATTGAAAGGCTCTCTCGGGCATGTTTTTAGATATATTTTCCAGAGTTCTGGCTGCTTCTCTCCTTACAAGCTTATCTTCATCCTCAAATGCACTATCAAGAGAATCAAAGACTTTAGCGGATATGTGGTCCGAGCTGCCGTTAGAACTCATCTGCCCCAGGGCTCTTAGCGCCCCCTGCCTCACAAACTGATTTTCGGATTCAAGCGCCTGTATCAGCAGCGTCGGAACTCGTCTGAATTCAAGCTGCCCGAGTGCTTTTGCAGCTTCTTTTCGGACAAAGCGGTTTTCATCCCCAAGCACAAAAAGAAGCGGGGAAATAGCTTTCCTGAATCTTATCATTCCCAGTGCCTTTGCCGCTTCCAGGCGGACGAAATGGCTTTCATCGTTGAGCATACTTACCAGGGCATTAGCAGCTGTTTCCGAGTCTGCTATCTCAGCTCCCCTCTCTCCAAGAGCTTCTGCAGCTGCTTTTCTTACGAACTCGTCTTCATCTGAAAGTGCGGAAACAAGGAGGTCAAGGGCTTTCTCAGAATCCACAACTCCGAGAGCCTTTGCGGCTTCTCTCCGCACGTAACGGCTTTTATCCCCAAGTATGTCCGTAAATTTCTCAGAGGTTTTGTCAGATTTTATTTTCCCGAGTGCTTTTGTAGCCATCCATCTTATAAATTCATCTTCGTCCTGAAGGGCAGCCAGGAATGGTTCCACAGCTCTTTCCGATCCCATCTGCCCCAGAGCTTCGGCAGCCCCCAACCTGACAAGTTTATTTTCTTCCTGAAACGCTTTTATAAGTGCATCTGCCGCTTCCCGCGGGTTTGCCCTTCCAAGAGCTCCTATAGCTCCGAACCGAACGAAATCATCTTTAGACCCGAGTGCCAGCACAAGAACCTCAAGAGCCTTTTTTGACCCAACTTTAACAAGCGCATTTGTAGCTTCCAGGCGTACAGCCCGGTTTCTGTCTTCAAGTGCATCCGTAAGCAGTTCGATTGCTCTTTCAGACCCTATTACGCTGAGAGCCCTTATGGCTTCTATCCTTACGGAATAATCTTCATCTCCAAGTGCGGCTGTCAGGTGGGCAAGCGCGGTCTCGGATTTCGTTTTCCCAAGGGTCCTTACTGCTTCTCTTTTAACTCCTATGTCCCTGTTCTCAAGCACTTTTGAACTGGCTTCAATCCCACAGGCGCCCATCCTTCCCAGGTTCTGAATTACCCTCACTTTTTCTGCGGTATATCGGCTGTCAAGCCTGGCTGCGAGTGTTAAACATAACTTTTCTTTTGTTTCAGGGCTGGCTTTTCCCGTACATTTTGAAGCGAGGTCCAGATTCTCACTTGAAATTATACAGTTTACCAGTTCATCCCCCGATTCTACCGATTCTACCATTTCCGAAGTAAAAATAATTACGTTTTCCCAATCTGAATGCCTGCATGCTTCTGAGATATCCGCACCATTTTCAAAGAACGTTTTCAGCTGCAAAGCCGCAAAGTATTCCTGAAAGGATCTGCCTATCTCGAACCTTATTTCAGAATAATTTACGGTAAGAAGCCCGAGTTCAAAACAGGTCTTGAGAAGACTTCTTGCTTTTGTTTTTCTGGCTTCTATTTCCTTTTTCTCTGTTCTGCAAGGTTCTCTGCCGGATTTGTTCTGTTTAGCATGCTTTTCTGCCAGTTCAAGGGCGTAGCTATACTTACATGAAATTCTTTTCCTGCACTGGAGGTTGAATGCAAGTTCCATCAGGAAGTTTTCAATCTCAGCCCTTCCTATGTCCGGTTTTTCCGAGCCTGTTATTTCCAGGGATAGGACGTCTTCCGAAGAGGATTCTTTTATTTTGTAATGCCTGAAAAGTTCCGAAATGAAAGTCAGATAAAGTTCAGCCTGACCGGAGGGAGTCGAATCGCCGCCGGAAGGAATAAATTTCTGATTGAGTTCCTTCCTTCCTGCATCCTTCATTCGAGCGATTGAAATCCTTATCCAGAGCTGAAGCAAAAGTGGGTTTCGAATTAAATGATGCGAATTGATTTCTTCCAGGAATCTGATTTTCAAAAGCTTTGCCTGTCTCTTATTAGGGACATAATTCTCTATAAATAATCCTGCTTTCTCATCTGATAATTTTTCAAGCTCGCAAACCGCAAATGTACTTTTTATGCTTCCTGAAGGCCCGTGTCTTGATGCAATAACATATCGGCAGTCTTCATAATCTGAGGCAAAGCCGGAAACCTCTTCAAAAGGAGAGAAACCATCCGACGGTATAAGCATGTCAAGCCCGTCCAGAAGCAGCAGAGCTTTTCCTTCCAGTAATTTTTCAAAATCAGATTCAGAGATTCCTTTTTGCTGTACTTTTTTTTTCAAATAATCATAGAAAGAACCTTTAACATAGGAATCAAGAGGTACATACAGCGGGATGTATTCTCCTCTTCCCTCAATACAGTCCCTGGCAAAAACTGAATTCAGCCATTTAAGCGTACTTGTCTTTCCGGAGCCTGCCTCTCCGTAAACTATAAGGCGTTTTTCTTTTTCTATAAGCTGCGAGATTTCGAATTCATGGACCAGAGAGAGATTCTCTTCAAAAAGCCGGCGCGTAATTGGTAATATTTCCCTGGCAGATAGTTCTATATAGGAATTATATAGTTCGTCCACGTTTTCGAGCATTATGTTTTTCAGGTAATTTCTCAGTCCTTCGTCTGAATTTCTCTCAATCTCCTGCACAGGATCCCCCACATTGTTTGTAAAAAAGGTTTCAGCTTTTCATTTCTGTTCTTTTTTTCAGGGGGCTTTTCTTCATTTATGAACTGCAATCTGTTTTCGTTCATGCGGAATGTCAATCATTCCCCTCCGGCACTGGCACGTTAAGAAACTCTTTTATCATCGGAAGCAGCCAGTCAGCGCGTTCAGCCATTGTAACATGAGTTGTGCCAGGGAGCATTGCAAGCCGGGAACGCGGGAGGCCGGTCAGATCTCCAGCTACTCCACCGCCGAGAAGCCTGAATATTTCAATTACGTGCTCCGGGCGGACGACATCGGAATCACATGTTATGATAAATGCGGGCGGTTTAATTGCCTGAATCTCATCAGGCTTCCATCCTTTAAACTCCCGCGTAAGTTGCTGTTCTTTAGCAATCTGCATGGCAACGGCACTTCCCATGCTATATCCGAAGAAGTCGGCTTTTTCTATCCTGAGCTGCCTTAGAAGCTCGGTAGTGTCCTCTGCCATCTGTTCATATGTCAGCGGGCGGTCGGTGTCGGCTGTACGGCCGTGTCCCTGCTGTTCCATTGAGATTACCTGCCCTGTCTCTGAAAGGGACGGCAGAAGCTTTCCAAAAGAGGTATCAATTGTTGTCAGGGAACCATGAAGCAACACAAGCGGTCTGCCTGTGCCGTGGATTTTATAATACATCCTGAGCCCGTTAACGGAAGCATAACCGCTCCTGTAACCTTTATTTCTTTCACTGTGCACTCTTTCCGCCCTGATACCCCCTTTGCTATTCAGGTTCCGTAAAAGTATTCTGCTTTGATTTTTACTCTATATTTTTTATAATCATCCTGTTATAAAACATCTTCTTATTTTTCCCCACAGATGTTAGTATAATGATCTCAGGCCGATGATCGGGCATATCCTACCCGGGAATATCTGAAGCGGGCTAATGTCTCCGGTCCCCACAAGAACGTCACGATTACAGCCGCAATTGCAAAAACCGAATAGTGAACGTCAGGGTAATCGACCAGAGGGTTATGAATTTTATCGGCTGGAAACGCAGTCCTGCAGACATTGTGTATAGCGTGGAAGAGGATGACTGCAAACACGCTTTTTCCTGTATTGTTATAGAGCCAGACCATCACGACCCGCAAAGCAGTGATGCCGAAAGTAGACCATGCTATCCATTTCAGGCCCCTGCCCTGCACAATCATTGACGGATAATGCCCTATCATTGTTACCAATCCAAGAACGGTGGCGGCTTTTAGCGAGCTCCATCGTTTCTGCATAGGATCGATAGCATATCC